>NZ_ATHV01000009.1 GCF_000422205.1 Desulfovibrio sp. X2 | reverse complement strand
GCGAAAGGGGTCCAGGCTCAGCCTGGCGCGGGGGAGTCCAGAGGGGGGCGCGCAGCCCCCCTCTGGCCGCCGGAGGCATCATCCGCCTCCTTCGGCCTCCGTCTAGCTCATGACGCTTTTCAGGCGGTCCTTGAGCTTCTGGAGCTTGTCGCGCTTCTCGTCCATGACGGCGAGCTTGTCGCGTTCCTTGGCCACGACGTCGGCCGGGGCGTTGGCGAGGAAGCCTTCGTTGTTGAGCTTCTTCTGGACCACGGCGTAGTCCTTTTCGATCTTGCCGAGCTCCTTGTCGAGGCGGGCCAGCTCGTCGCCGAAGTTGACGGCGCCTTCGAGGGGCACGCGGATCTCGACGCCCGGGGCCACGGCGGCGGCCGAGGCCTTGGGTGCGGTCGCGTCCGGGCCGATTAAGAGTTCGCCGATGCGCGCCAGGCGCTTGATCTGGGCGGCGCCCTCCTCGAGCACGGCCTTGGCCGTGCCGTTCGTGGTGCGCAGGACGGCGGCGAGTTCGAGGGACGGGGCGATGTTCAGTTCGCCGCGGATGTTGCGCAGGCCCACGATGACCTCCTGCAGGAGCTTCATGGAGGCCTCGGCCTCGGGCGAGGCGCAGGCGGGCCGGGCGGCCGGGTAGGGCGCCGTGGCGATGTCGCTCTGCTCCTTGCCGGGCAGGTAGGTCCAGATCTCCTGGGTGACGAAGGGCATGATGGGGTGCAGGAGGACGAGGGTCTCGGAGAGCACGGTGAGGAGCACGCGGCGGGCGGGCTCGCGCGCGGCGTCGTCCTGCATGTCCAGCTTCAGCATCTCCAGGTACCAGTCGCAGAACTCCTGCCAGACGAAGGCATAGAGGCCCTGGGCCGCGTCGTTGAAGCGGTACTCGGCCAGCGACTTGGCGACGTCGACCTTGAGGCCTTCGAGGCGCGAGAGGATCCAGCGGTGGTGCAGGCCCTTCGCGGCCTCGGGCGAGGCCTCGGCGGGCTCGCCGTCCAGGTTCATGAGGGCGAAGCGGGCGGCGTTCCAGAGCTTGTTGACGAAGTGGCGGTAGCCCTCGATGCGCGCCTCGGAGAGGCGGATGTCGCGGCCCATGGCGGCGAAGGCGGCCAGGGTGAAGCGCAGGGCGTCGCAGCCGTACTTGTCGATCATCTCGATGGGGTCGATGACGTTGCCCGTGGACTTGGACATCTTCTTGCCCTCCTCGTCGCGGACGAGGGCGTGGATGTACACGTCGCGGAAGGGGACGTCGTCCATGAAGTGCAGGCCCATCATCATCATCCGGGCGACCCAGAAGAAGAGGATGTCGAAGGCGGTGACGAGCAGGGAGGTCGGGTAGAAGGCCGCGAGCTCCGGGGTCTTGTCCGGCCAGCCCATGGTGGAGAAGGGCCACAGCGCGGAGGAGAACCAGGTGTCCAGCACGTCCTCGTCGCGGCGAAGCTCCGCGCCGCACTCGCAGTGCGTGGGGTCCTCGCGCGAGCAGATGGTGCGGCCGCAGGCGTCGCAGTACCAGACCGGGATGCGGTGGCCCCACCAGAGCTGGCGCGAGATGCACCAGTCGCGGATGTTGTCCAGCCAGTTGAAGTAGGTCTTCTCCCAGGTCACGGGATGAATCTTCGTGCGGCCGGACTCCACGGCCTCGCGGGCCTTGGCGGCGAGGGGCTTGACCGAGACGAACCACTGCTTGGAGACGTGCGGCTCGATGGTCGTGGCGCAGCGGTAGCACTGGCTGATCTTGTGCTCGTACTCCTCGGCCTTGAGGAGGAAGCCGCCGGCCGTGAGGTCCTCGACGATGCGCTCGCGGCAGGCCAGGACCGAGAGGCCCTGGTACTTCTCGCCCGCCTCGGCGGTCATGTTGCCCATGTCGTCGATGACCTTGATCACGGGCAGGTCGTGCTTCTTGCCCAGGTCCCAGTCGTTCATGTCGTGGGCCGGGGTGACCTTGAGGCAGCCGGTGCCGAACTCGCGCTCCACGTAGGAGTCGGCGATGACGGGCAGACGGCGGCCGACCAGGGGCAGGATGACCTCCTTGCCGATGAGCGCCTGGTAGCGCTCGTCGTCCGGGTGCACGGCCACGGCGGTGTCGCCGAGCATGGTCTCGGGCCGCACGGTGGCGATGACCACCTCGCCCGAGCCGTCGGCCAGGGGATAGCGGATATGGTAGAGCGTGCCCGTGTGCGGGCTGTATTCGACCTCGTCGTCGGCCAGGGCGGTGTGGCAGCGGGGGCACCAGTTGATGATGTACTCGCCGCGGTAGATGAGGCCCTGCTCGTAGAGGGAGACGAAGACCTCGCGCACGGCGCGCGACAGCCCCTCGTCCATGGTGAAGCGCTCGCGCGTCCAGTCCACGGAGCTGCCCAGGCGGCGCAGCTGGTTGGTGATGCGGCCGCCGTACTCCTCCTTCCACTTCCAGACCTCTTCGAGGAACTTCTCGCGGCCCAGGTCGTGGCGGGTCTTGCCCTCGGCCTTCAGCTTGCGCTCGACCACGTTCTGCGTGGCGATGCCCGCGTGGTCGGTGCCCGGCACCCAGAGGACCTTGCGGCCGAGCTGGCGCATGTGGCGGCAGACGATGTCCTGCACGGTCTGGTTCAGGGCGTGGCCCATGTGCAGGGCGCCGGTGACGTTGGGGGGCGGGATGACGATGGAGAAGGGCTCGCCCGGACCCTCGGGGTCGGGCGTGAAGGTCGTGTCCTCTTCCCAGTGCTTGCCCCAGCGGGCTTCGACGTCCTTGGGCTCGTAGCCCTTGGGTAGGCTGGTATCGGCCATGCGGTACGGAACTCCTTGAAAATGCGGTGGTCGCAAGAGGCCACGCTTGTACACCACGCGCAATCCGCCTGCAAGGAAGGGGCAGGCCGCTGAAAAGGGGCCGTCTGCGGCGTCGCCGCGAAACGGTCAAACCCTCGCGTATGTGGAATACGCTTCGGGCTTGACCGTTTCTTGCTCCTTGCATCCGGCCCCTTTTGAGCGGCCTGCCTGGTGCGGGAGTCATAACGTATGCGCAGGGCAGAGTTCGTCTTCTGCACGACCTTTCACGCCCAGGGGGCGTGTATTCGTTGTCTCGGCGTGCCGGGCGCGAAGCGGGTCCAGGCTCAGCCTGGCGCGGGGAAGGTCCAGGAAGGGGCCGTCTGCGGCGTTGCTGCGGAAAGTCCAAACCCTCGCGTATGTGGAATACGCTTCGGCTTGGACTTTCCTTGCGCCTTGCATCCGGCCCCTTTTGAGCGGCCTGCCTGGTGTGGGAGTCATAACGTATGCGCAGGGCAGAGTTCGTCTTCCGCACGACTTCTCACGCCCAGGGGGTGTGTGTTCATTGTCTGGCGTGCCCGGCGCGAAGCGGGTCCAGGCTCAGCCTGGCGCGGGGAAGGTCCAGGAAGGGGGCGCGCAGCCCCCTTCCTGGCGGGTGGGTGCAGGGAGGGCAGCGCCCTCCCTGCCCGCCGGAGGCATTGCCGCGCCGGGCTCGGGCCGCTACAAGGGGTGCATGGCCGAGATCATGGTTCTGTGGGACGACGCCCATCTGTGGGGCCTTTTGGTGCAGCGCGCCCTGGCCGGGTGGGGGCTCGCCCCCCGGCTGGTCACGGCGGCCGAGGTGGCGGGAGGCGTGCTTTCGCGCGATCGGGCGAAGCTTCTCGTGGTGCCCGGGGGCAATGCGCGGGCCAAGGCGCGGGCGCTCGGGCGCGAGGGCCGGGCCGCGGTGCGCGCCTTCGTGGAGCGGGGCGGCGGGTATCTCGGCTTTTGCGGCGGCGCGGGGCTCGGCCTGACGAGCGACGGGGAGGCCACGCTCGGGCTCTGTCCCTGGCGGCGCAAGCCCTTCACCGACCGCATGCAGCATCTGGTCTCGGGCTTCATGCGCGTCCTGCCCGGCGATCCCGACCCCTTCATCCCTGCTGCGGGACAGGGCGCGGAGCAGGGGAGGGACGTATCCGCCGAGCCGGAATTCCCGGTCTGGTGGCCGGGCCGCTTCGCGGCCGAGGACTGCGAGGGGGTCACGGTGCTGGCGCGCTACGGCGGGCCGGGCTCGGAGCTCTGGGTGGCGGACCTGCGGCTGGACAGCCTGCCGGTCTCGGTCTTCGACGACTGGGAGGCGGAGTACGGCTTCTCGCTCTGGCCGAGCTTCATGCAGGGCCAGCCGTGCCTGGTGCGCGGGACGGCCGGGCAGGGGAGCTACGTGCTCTCCTACGCCCATCTGGAGACGCCGGACGCGTCCGCGGCCAACGCCTGGCTGGCCCACATCCTGGGGCGGTTCCTGGGGCGTGGGCTCGGCGTGGGCAGGGTGCCCGCCTGGCGGCCGCAGGACGGGGCCGCGGCCTGGGACGACCCGCTCCTCGCCCGCGCGGCGCGCGTGCTCGAGGAGCTGGTGGCGCTCGGCCGGGAGCATTTCCTGCTTTTCGACCGGGCCTCCTGGCTCGTGGGCTGGCGGCGCGGTCTGCCCGGGCTGCAGCTGAACGCCCTGCGCACCCTTATCCTGACCTGCCGGGGCCGGGAGCCGGACGACGCGGCCAGGGCCTTCTGGACCCAGGCCGCGCCGGCCTTCACGCGCGACCTCGACCTCTACCAGCGCGCCGTGACCGGCTTCCTGCTGGCCGAGCGGCTGGACATGACCCTCTCCCACTCCCCTGGCGCGCCCGCGGTGACCGGGCTCAAGGAGCGGCGCGAATCCCTCTTCGGCCCGCCCCAGACCGGCGGGGGCCTGCACGCCCAGCTCCAGGCCCCGCTCGAGGAACTGGCCCGCCTGCTGCTGACCGCCTGAGGGGAGAGCGGTCCGGGCAGGGAGGGCTGTCGGCTCGAAGAGCCCGCCGATCCTGGATTTGACGCTCGCCCTGTATCTGCGTATGAGCCCTGCCAACGTCTGCTCGCAATCGTCTTCTCCATAATCCCGAGGGTTCCATGTCACGCCTTGCTCCAATACTTCGGAAGACGGCTCGTCTCTTGTGGAGCCAGGCGCTGCTGCGTCGCTTCGTCCTGCTGCTGGCCGTGATCGTCCTGCTCCTGCCCTGCTATGCCGGGCTCCTGTGGCTCGCGGCGCTGCCGTCCGGGGACGCCGTGATGCAGCATCTCGAGCAGGCGGACGCGCATGGGTATTTCGATGAGGAGTACCCGCGGCTGCTGCAGTTCCGGGGCATGGACATGTTCACCGAATGCATCGCCCTGGACATGTCGGCGCAGCTCAGGCCGACGTTCCAGGACATCCTCACCATGAAGTTCGGCGGAGCGTGCGAGCACCTCCGCGCCTCCCTGCAGAGCGGCGACTTCGGGGGCGTGCCCTACCCCCGCTACTGGCACGGCTACCAGGTCTTTCTCCGCCCCCTGATCGCGCTGATGTCGTATGCCGACGTCCGGCTGCTCACGGCGCTCACGACGGCGGTGCTCTTCATCGGACTCTACGCCGCGGCGCGCCTGCGCCTGGGCGAGGCCTACGCCGTGGCCCTCGTGGCCTCGTTCCTGACCGCCGGAACGATCAACGTTTTCACGCTGGTCTCCCACGCGGCGCTCTTCTGGATCATCCAGCTCGCGGCCATCGCGCTGCTGCTGCGCCGAAAGAGCGCTCCGCCGATCCTCGGCTTCGGCATCCTCGGCTCCCTGGACGCCTTCCTCTCGTTTCTGAACATGGGAAGCCTGAGCCTCAGCTTTCCGCTGCTCTGCCTCTGCCTCGCCCTGTGGCACGACGGCGAGGAAACGCCCCGGATACTGGCGGACGGGCTGCTCTGCTCGGTGGCCTGGAGCATCGGCCTGCTCTTCACCTGGGTGGCCAAATGGGGGCTCGCGTGGGCCTTCCTGCCGCCCCTCGATCTCTTCGGAGCCACGGTGGAGCACTACTTCCTGCATAGCTTCTCCGCCTTCGGCTCGGCCACGGCCCGGGACTTCGGCAAGACGATGTGGCTGCTCTGGGTCCCGGTCTACGCCTGGCTCGCCTGGCGCATGTACCGGCGGCGCCTCAGGGTGCCCAGGGGGCTTTTGGTCGTGCTTCTGCCCGCGATCATGCCCTTCGTCTGGATAATGATCCTGCCGGGACAGTCGGGAATCCATCACTCCTCGTTCGTCAGCATCATTCTCTGGACGCCGCTGGCCGCGCTGCTCTTCCTGCTGCTGGCGATGCCCGCGAAAACCGTGACGGTGCGTCGGCCCTCGGCCACGGCCGCCACCGCAACCTTCGATCCGGCCGAGGACGCCTGCCATGACTGATTCCGCCCCTGAACTCGAATTGACCATCCTCATGCCCTGCCTCAACGAGGCGGAGACCCTGGGCGCCTGCGTCGGCAAGGCCATGGCCTTTCTCGGGCAAAGCGGCATCTCGGGCGAAGTCCTGGTCGCGGACAACGGCAGCAGCGACGGTTCCCAGGAGATCGCGCAGGGGCTCGGGGCCAGGGTCGTGCACGCGCGGCTCAAGGGCTACGGCGCGGCCCTGCAAAAGGGTGTCCGGGAGGCCCGGGGCCGTTTCGTGATCATGGGCGACGCGGACGACAGCTACGATTTCTCGGACCTCGGCGCGTTCGTCGAGGCCCTGCGCGGCGGCGCGCAGATCGTCATGGGCAACCGCTTCAAGGGGGGGATAGCCCCGGGCGCCATGCCCTTCCTGCACCGCTACCTGGGCAATCCGGTCTTGAGCTTCATCGGCAGGCTGTTCTTCAAGACCACGTGCGGCGACTTCCACTGCGGCCTGCGGGGCTTCGACCGCGACGCGGTGCGGGCCCTCGATCTGCATACCCCGGGCATGGAGTACGCGAGCGAGATGGTCGTGCGCGCCTCGCTCGAAGGGCTGCGCATCGCCGAGGTGCCGACGAAGCTCTCTCCCGACGGCAGGAGCCGTCCGCCTCATCTGCGCACCTGGCGCGACGGCTGGCGGCACCTGTGCTTTCTGCTCATCCATGCCCCGCGCTGGCTCTTCGTCTACCCGGGCATGGCCCTGCTGGCCCTGGGATTCCTGGCCACGGCGGCCCTCGCGGGCGGCCCCGTGCACATGGGCGCCGTCACCTTCAGCAACAAGACCTTCCTGCTCGGCTGCCTCTGCCTCCTCGTCGGCCTGCAGAGCCTGACCTTCGGGCTGCTCGTGCGCCGCTACGCCACGCGCAGCGGGCTTCTGCCGCGCTCCCGCAGCCATGCCGCGCTGCTCGAGGGCATCACCCTGGAGCGCATGGCCCTCGCGGCCCTCGGGCTCTTCGTGCTCGGGGCGGGCTGCGGGATATGGTCCTTCGTGGCCTGGGGGCGCGTCGGCTTCGGGGACCTAGGCGATCCGGTCGTCGAGAGGACCATGATCGCCGCGGTGACCTTCATGGCAGGCGCCGTGCAGACCTTTCTCTCCGCCTTCGTGGGCGCCGTCATGGAGGTGGGAGAGGACACCAGGCGGCGGCAGAGCCGGGCCGGGGGCGAATAGCCCCGTATCCGTTCAGGCGCCCGGCGCTCCGGGAATCCGGCACAGGGGAAGCCGCACGGTCACCGTGGTGCCGGTCTCCTCGGAGGTCTGCATGGTGATGTCTCCGCCGTGGGCGCGGGCGGCGAGGCGGGCGGAGTAGGTGCCGAGCCCCGTGCCCTCCTTCTTGCCCGACGTGACGTACTTGGTGAAGAAGCGGTCGCGGACGTCCGGCGGAACGACTGCCGGGTTGTGGATCGCGATGACAGCCCCGTCCCCCTCGCAATGCACGTCGACACTGACCTCCGTGCCCTTGGGTCCGGCCTCCACGGCATTGCGCACCAGATTGGCGAGCATGGAGTAGCACAGCGTCTCGTCGCCGGACGCGGGCAGCTCCTGCGCGATTCCGTCCGTCTTTCCCGGCTCTTTCGACTCACAGGCCAGGCGAGTGGTCACGCCGCAGGCCTTGGCGAGCGAAGCGAGGTCCGCGAGCACGCGGCGCAGCAGCCCCAGCAGGTCGAAGGGCCTGGGCTCGAGCACGAACTCGCCGCGCTCCATGCGGTAGACGGCCAGGGAGAGGTTGATCATGCGCAGCATGGTCCGCCCCGCCTCCGATATCGCCCGCAGCATCTCGACCTGCTGCGGGGTCAGGTTGCTCTCCCGCGCCAGGAGATCGGGAATGCCGATGATGCCGACCAGCGGGCTCTTCAGGTCGTGCTGCACGATGCGCTCGACCTGTTCGCGCAGCTGCTCGAGCCTGCGGCGCTCGGTGACGTCCTGGGCCACGCCCAGGAACTTGCCTCCCACGTAGGAGGCCATGTACTTGACGTGACAGGCCAGGATGGCCTCCTTTCCGTCTCCGGTGCGCACGGTGACGTCGCCCCGCGCCAGACCTCCCGTGGTCCTGGCCTCCTCGAGCAGCGCCTCGAAGTTCTTCCGCTCCGGCTCGTCCATGCGCTCGAGCAGGGCCGCCCGGCTCGGCTCCACGGCCCCGGGGGCGTAGCCGAGCAGATGCTCGAACTCCGCCGACCACTGCATGGCCTCCCCGTCCTCCTCCCACTCCCAGCTGCCGAGCCGGGCCAGGGCCTGGGCCTGGCGCAGCCGTCCCTCGCTCTCCTGCAGGGAGTTCTTGAGCCTGCGCAGCTGTTCAAATCCCTCCTGCCGGTTCTCCATGATCCTGTGGCGCCACCGCGTCACGTACAGGGCCAGGAAGAAGACCGACGAGGCCAGGAGGTCGTTGATCACGTCCGCGGCCAGGGAGGCGCCGAGCAGGATGCCGGGCAGCTCGTTCACCGCGTTGCCGATGCAGGCCAGGATGCAGAAGGCGAGGCCCGGAAGGAAGCCGCAGGTCCAGGTGACCACGACGATGGGCAGGAGATAGAGCAGGGAGAGGCGCAGGAAGAAGCCGAGGTAATAGTCCAGCACCGTCAGCCCGGCCAGGAAGACGGCTGCCGCGAGGAGTATCAGCGGCCGCGGAATGCGCGTGGACGATTGCGTATGCCAGCTCCGTTCGGTTCGGCAGACCATGGGGGTACGGAGGAAACTGTACAGCCTCCTAATAGGGCAATCCCCATACCCAAGGCAAGCCCGATAGATGAGATAGATGAGATAGAGGAAATGGATGAGGGCGCGCCGGAGAGGCAGGGGACGGCGCGGGCATGAGCGGCCCCAGGAGGGTCGGAAGGGCCGTTGGGACTAGGACTCGTAGAAGCGGACGAGGCGCTTGGCCACCAGGGCCTCGTTCCAGCGCTCGACCATGAACTCGCGCGAGGCGCGGCCGATGGCCGCGCGGCGTTCGGGCTCGTGCGCCAGGCTGCGCAGGGTGGCGGTCAGGGTGGACGGGGTGCAGACCACCCAGGGCAGGTCGTCCGTGCCCGTGAAGCGGGCGATGTGCTCGCGGCTCCAGGCGTCGATGCCGGCGATGGTCGGCACGCCCTGGGAGAGCGCCTCGAGCGAGGAGACGCCGTAGTAGCCCTGCAGGTGGTCGAAGACCACGTGGCAGCGGCGCTTGCGGCGCAGGCACTCGCGGTTGGGCGCGTCGTCGATGAGGTCCAGGCGCACGGGCTCGCCCGCGGCCGAGAGCTCGGCCATGCCGGCGAGCAGGTCGTCCGTGTTCTTGAGCTCTTTCTTCGTGGGCGAGTGGCCGACGAGCATGGGCTCGTCCCGGGGCGCCTCGGGCTTGCCGGGCATGGGGGAGAGCAGCGGGTCGGCCGTGGGCACGAGGTTCGGCAGCCAGGTGGCCTCGGGGCACAGGCGCCGAAGGTCCGGGGTGGAGACGAGGATCTTCGTGCGGCCGCGCTCGCGGTACTTGGCGCGGTACTTCTCGGGATTGCCGCGGAAGTCCGGGTGGCCGTGGTGGTGGTGGACGACGAGCTTCCCGGCCATGAAGTCGCGCGGCAGGAAGGGGCCCAGGGCCAGGTCCTCGTCCGCGGTCATGTGGAAGTGGAAGACGTCGCTCTCGCGCAGCAGCGCCTCGACCTCGCAGAGGTCGCCGGGCGCCAGGGCCGGGAGGTGCAGGTCCTGCTCCCAGCCGTGGTTGTAGCGCGTCTCGAGCGTCACCAGGCGGCAGACGTGCGGCGTGAAGCGGTTGACTGCGTTGCAAAAGGCGATGGCCGTGCCCGCAGGATCGTTCACGGCCATCATCAGGATGCGCATGGCGCCCGTCCCCGTGGTCTAGGCGGTCTTCAGGGCCTTTTCCACGCAGTGCAGGTGGCCGACCATGTCCCAGTCCAGGAGGCGGTCCTCCTTGATCTCGCGCACGGCCTTCTGGCCGATGACCGCGTCCCACTCGAGCGGCGAGATGCCGGTGCCCGGGCTCTTCACGGTCAGGTCCTCGGCGGTGATGATCTTGCCCGCCGGGATGAGGCGCGCGGCCACGATGCTCTTGCGCAGCTTCTTGGCCGAGGACTCCTCCTTGGGGAAGACCTTCTTCTCGGTCTCGCGCATGGCGCGCTCCACGTCGCGGATCATGCCCACCAGGCTCTTCAGCTGCGAGGGCTCGAGCGAGGCCTTGTGGTCCGTGCCGGGCAGCATCTTGTTCAGGGTGAAGTGGCGCTCCACCAGGCAGGCGCCCTGGGCCGCGGCGGCCAGCGACGGGGCCAGCCCCTCCTCGTGGCCGGAGTAGCCCACGGGCAGGCCGAAGCGGCGCTTCAGCTCGTGCATCACGGGCAGGGCGATCTCGTCCTCGGGGCAGGGGTAGGAGCTGTTGCAGTGCAGCAGGATGATGTCGTCGTGGAAGGCGCGCAGCTCGGCCACGGCGGTCTCGATCTCGTCCCAGTTGCTCATGCCCGTGGAGGCGATGACCGGCACGCCGGAGCGGCCGATCTCGCGCAGCAGGGGCAGGCAGGTCAGGTCGGCCGAGGCGACCTTGATGAGCTCGACGCCCAGGCCGAACATCTGGCGAAGGGAGACCATGTCCCAGGCCGAGGCGAAGAAGACGAGGCCGAGGCGCTCGGAGAGGTCCTTGATCTGGGCCATCTCCTCGATGTCGAGCTCGAGCGCGTCGCGGTGCGCGCCGTAGGTCGGGCCGAAGCTGTTGGGACCGGTATAGGGGGCGGCCATGCCTTCTTGCGTGAGCAGGGAGGGGGTGTGGCGCTTTTGGAACTTGACAGCGTCCGCGCCGCATTCGGCCGCGGCGTAGACCATTTCCTTGGCGATCTCGAGCTTGCCCTGGTGGTTGTTGCCGACCTCGGCGACGACGAAGCAGGGGCGGCCGTGTCCGATGATGGCGCCGGAAGAGAGGGCGACTTCGCTGACGATGCGGTTCTTCATGGCTACAACCTGACTATTTGAAGGTTCTTCGTGACGGCCAGGGCCGTGAGCTGCTCGTATATTTCGTCCTGCCGGCCGAAGGAGGTGATGATCACGGCCTGGCACGGAATCTTCTCCAGGAGCTGGGGCGGAACCACGACGTGTCCGCGGAACGACTGGCCGTGCTTGGCCGGGTCGTTGTCCGCGATGGCGACCACGCGGAAGGGGGTGCCCTCCAGGGCGGCGAGGACGACCTCGCAGGTCTCCGAGGCGCCGAACAGGGCCAGGGAGAGGAGCCCCTCCTCGCGCAGCGGCTCTATCTTGGCCCGCACGCTTTCCTTGAGCGCGGAGTAGATCTGCACGATCTCGGCGCAGAACTGTCCGAGCAGATTGCGGCGCGTCTGTTCGCCGTCCGGCGTCAGGCCGTAGGCGTAGGCCTTGCCGTTGACCGGGGTCAGGGTCAGCACGCCCGCATCCTGCAGTTCCCTGACGTACTTGTTGACCATGGCCCCGCTGAGTCCGGCCTTGTGGCCGAGCTCGCTCTGGCTGACGCGGCTGCAGGCATGCACACCCTCGAGGATGGAGAGGGCCCGGGACTCTTTTCCCGGCTTGAAGAAGCGTTTCCGGATGGCGATCACTGCGTTGCCTGCTGCATCATTCATTGAGTGAAAAGTGCTTCGGAGACCCGTTCAATAGCGTCAATCCAGTTTCCAGGGCAAGCCTGGCCTGCCAGTCGCTCGCTGCCGCGCACCGCTTCGCGAGGTCGTCCGCAACCTCGCCTGCACACGGCGATTTCTGCATTGCGAGATTCTTTTGCAGGGTCCGTGCCAAATATTCAAAGACCTGTCCGCGCTCCTCGGGGTCCTCCTGGCCGGAGGCCGGGCAGGAGGAAACCGCTAACTCGGTAAATGATCTATCGGACGTTTCGGACAATCTCTTTAGATGGCCCGCGGCGTGGCGCCCGGCGCGGGCTCCGAAGACCTGGGTGGCCGTGACCATGGCCCCGCCGATGCGGTTGGCGCCGTGCATGCCCGAGGCGCACTCGCCGCAGGCATAGAGGCCGGGAACGGTCGTGCGGCCGTGCGCGTCCACGATCGCGCCGCCGTTGCCCGCGTGGGCCGCGGGGGCCACGCGCACGGCCGAGCCGTTTCGCGTCAGCGCTTCGACGCTGCCGTCCCCGTCCGCCTGGGCCAGGACGAAGGCGTCCAGCGCGGCGTCCGGCAGGCCGTGGCCGAAGGGGCAGTGGGCACCGCGGGCCAGGGCGAGCTCGCCGAGCCCTGCGGGCAGGTCCACCACCCCGCCGTGCGGCGCGCGCAGGCGCAGGCCGTTTCGCGCCGCTCCCGCCAGGTCCCAGAAGATGCGCGTGGGCAGCTCGGCCCACATGTACTGCAGGAAATTCGCGTTGATCAGCCGTGCGCCCGCGCGGGCGAGGAGGGCGTAGGACCAGCCCGGGGTGCGCGGCCCGGCCTGGCTGCGCTCGAACAGCGGCGCGGGCCCGCCGAGCGCCATGACCGTGGCCTGGGCGGCGACGGGATGCATGCGCCCCGCCTGGTCCGCGAGCAGCGCGCCGCGCACGCGGCCGCCGTCTCCGGGGTCGGTGACCAGACCTCGCGCGAGCAGGCCGTCCAGGAAGCGCACCCCCAGCGCCTCGGCCTTGCGCCGGAAGACGTGGTAGGCCGTGCCCAGGGAGGTGAAGACCACGGCGCGGCGCGAGGAGGGGCTGAAGCAGCCCGAGTGGCGCACGGGTTCGCCCGACGCGTCGAGCACGAAGGACAGGCCGAGGGCGCGCAGGTCCTGGTAGCGGGGAAGGGAGTCCTCGGCCAGGGCGCGCACCAGTTCCGGCTCCACCCGGCCCGGGCGGCCCATGGCCAGGGCCTCGGCCGCGAAGTCGTCGCGGTCGTGCTGCGTGAAGCAGACCTGCATGCCGAGGCGGTCGTTTTGGTTGGCGAAGGAGGAGCCGGAAGGCGCGGGGGAGGCCGAGGCCACGACGACGCGGGCGGCGGGATCCTCCTCGGCCGCGGCCCAGGCGGCGCGAAGCCCCGCCAGCCCCGCACCGAGCACGAGGACGTCAACATTTTGGCAAAAATCGATGCCGTCGGTCTTGTCCATGCACGCCTCCCTGCGTTCGCTGGCCTCTCGGGCGGCGTTCCTGCCGGCCCGGGCAGGGGCGTAGCAAGGGGGGTGCCAAGGAAGAGGCTAGACGCCGCCGCTGGCCGAGGGCTCGGTGCGGAAGGCCATGAGCGGGGTCATGCCGCGCTCGCCCGTCAGGTCGAAGCGGACGGCGCCGAAGGCGCCGATGCAGGGCGGATAGGCCGGGCGGTTGACGAGCGTCCAGGGCAGGCTCTCGCGCCAGGTGGCCGGAGGGCCGGGAAGGACCGAGCGCGAGGCGTGCGGACGGCGGCCCGCGGCCTCGGTCAGCAGCCGTGTGATCTCGCGCCAGGTGAACCAGCGGACCCGTCGCAGCTCGCCCGTGCGGCAGGAGGGCCAGGGCATGCCGTGGAGCAGATAGTAGAGGGAGAGCTTGTTCAGGAAGGCGACCACGACGCCCTTGCAGGCCACGCGCACGGCCTCGCGCAGGGCCTGGGCCGGGTCGTCGCAGAACTCCAGGCTCGTGATGAGGGCCACGAAGTCGTATTCCTTGTCGTCGTAGGGCAGGTGCTCGGCATGCCCCAGGCGCAGCTCGGCCCGCCTGCCCAGGAGTCTGCGCGACGCGGCCAGCATGGCCGGGGAGGGATCCAGGCCGTCCACGTCGAAGCCCATGTCCCAGAAGTTCTCGAGGAAGAGGCCGGGGCCGCATCCGACCTCGAGCAGGCGCTGGCCCCGGCGCGGCCAGGGCGAGAGCATGGAGGCCAGGAGCGCCTTCTCGCGCTCGAAGGCCACCCTGCCCTGGGGCGTCCTGAACCAGGATTCGTAGCGGCGCACCGCCGTCTCGTCGTACACCATGAGCGATCCGTGGGACGTGCGGCACGCCCCGTCTTCCGCGCGGTTCAGCGGCCTTTCCCGTCCGCCTGCACGGCCTCACGCGCGGGGGGAAATGCCATAATTCGTCATTCTACTCCGCTTGCCCCGCGATGACCACCCCCCAGAGGCTGTACGAAAGGCTGCGCGTCAGGCCGTTCGCCAGGCTGGAGCCCGGGCCGCGGGCCGCGGCCTCAGCCGCCGATGAGCCTGTTCACGCGGGCCATGAGCCGCGGGCTCACGCGGCGGCTGGAGCCGAAGTCCACGGCCAGCTCGAGCCCCGGGACGAAGCACTTGGCCACCGGGATTTCGAGGTCCGCGCGCGTCAGGTCCGCGTAGACCGGAGAATGGCCGTGGGCCGCGAGCGCCGCCTCGAGGAGCGAGAGGTCCGCCTGCGGGTCTCCCGTGGCGAAGTCGGGCAGCTCGTCCAGGCGGCGCACGGGCAGCCCCTCGGGCCAGGGCCTGGTGGCCGGGCCGTCCGGGAAGGGGTGCATGGTCTCGAGCATGGCCGAGAGCGCGGCCTTGCGGCCGGAGAGCGCGCAGGCAGTGCCCTTGACCGTCTCGCCCTCCGCCGTGACCACGAAGGCCTTGTAGCAGGGCACGCCGAACTCGGTGGTGATGTCCTGGAAGACGACGTGCACGCCCGCGGCCTCGTGCCGGGCCAGAAGCTCGGCCACGGCCGGATCGCCCGGGTCGTCCGGGGCGAGGCGGAAGCAGGCGGCGGGATCGTGCAGTCCCAGCGCCTCGGCGTCGCGCTCGAGCACCTCGCACAGGGCCGCGGCCTTGGCCTGGGCCAGGCTCGTGCCCGAGGCCAGGCCAGTGGAGTCGAGGCCGGCGAAGAGCTTCGGCTCGTCGAGGTTGCAGAAGAGGAAGACGAGCTGCGGCGGGACGAGGACCGGGCGGCCGTCGCTTCCGTGGCCCTCCATCCAGTAGAGCATCTGGCCCGCGTAGGGCGCGTCCAGGGGGAGGGCCGCCGGGTCCAGGATGTCGAAGCCCTCGGCGCGCAGCTCCCCGGCCCCTCCGATCTGCAACGGATACTCCCGCGTGCGGCCGAGCACGCCTTCGGCTCCGAAGCTCGCGAAGCTGCTCACGCGCTCGGCGATCTCCATGTACAGCGAGGCGCGCGCCACATCGAGGGAGAGCCCCTTGCCGTAGCTGATCTGCGTGCCGGAGAGCGCGTAGTCCAGGGAGCCGCAGCGCACCCGGACCTCCATGCTCCAGCGCCGCATGAGGGCGATGGGCGAGAGCGAGGCCGTGTGGCGCTGCTCCACGTCCGCGAAGACACCGAGCCGCCCCAGGCGCTTCAGGGCGTCGGCGAAGACCTCGCCCGGGGCGGGCAGGGCCGCGGGCGCGGGTGCCGCGCCGCCGAAGCGCTCCGCGAAGATCTCGGCCACGCCGGGCGCCGTGCTCTTCGCGGCGGGCTCCACGGGCGCGGGCAGCCCCCGGGCGATGGTCGCGGGCAGGGGCTCGCCCCGCATGATGTTGTCCGCCACGAGGCGCATCCACGGATGGTGCGCGTCCCGGTCGGGCCGAAGCGAGGCGGCGATGACCGGCAGGGGGGAGAGCCCGGCCAGGGCCGCGAGGTCCAGCCCGGCGAACATTCCCTGGAACTGGGCGTATTCCGGGTGCATGAGGCAGGCCTCGTAGAGCAGGGCCTGCAGCGGCGGCGGGTCCTCGCGCACGGCCCGCCCGCACAGGGCGTAGAACTCCTCCGCGCCCATCTTGGCGAGCATCTTCAGGAGATAGCGCCGCATGAACTCGTCGTTCTCGTGCTGCTTGAGGTAGCCGATGGCCTGGCCCGGGGAGGCGATGCCCGAGGGAAGGGCCTCGAAGTAGCCGACGCCCGCGGCGGTGGATTCGCGTTTCAGGGAATAGCGCATGGATTTCGTGCGTTGCCGGATGCGGGCGAGGGGTCTCCTCGCGCCGTCCGGGGCTCGCCCTCCTTGTGGATCGGTGTCGCGGCGGCGTGTCCGCCGGATTTCGGCCTACCCTGGTTCTGAATTCCCTTCAAGGGCCGCGGCCCGCGCCCGCCCGCGTCCCGCCGGCCGGATCCACGGCGGCAGGTAGCGTCGAACAATGCGGAAACACAGAAGAAGCCCTTGACGAGAAGGACGGTTATGCCGCACTCTGCAGAGGCATTCCGATCAGGCGTTCAGGTTCTTGTTCGAGGAGTGCGCAGCCAGGCCGCCTTTCCCCCGGGAGGCCGGAGGCGAAGCCAGGGGTACGGCCGGACGGCCGCGGCCCCGGAGGACGGCCGCATGAGCACCGGGTCCCCCAACGCCCCCCATTCCCCGTCGGAAATTCTCGCCCAGGCGGGCTACGAGATCCCCGGCGACATGTCCGCGCCCGTGTTCAAGGGCATGTGCGTCGCCCGGCCCGTGCCGGAGTCCGGCCCCGAACCAGGTGCCGACCCGGGCGGCCAGGACGACCTGCCGCCCCTGCCCGTCGCCCCCCAGTTCTTCCGCATCGACCCCGAGTCCGGGGAGGTCTTCTCCAAGGGCTTCGGCATGGTCGAGTTCCGCGAGGGCATCCTCTCCATCCGCCCGCAGCTCAAGGTCTGCGAGGAAAAGACCCTGCTCCGGGCCACGGTCAGGCACAAGGACTTCTCGGGCCACGAGGTGACCGTGGAGCGGCTGGCCGCCGTGGTGACCGGCATGGGCGTGACCGCTCCCGTGGACCGCGCGGCCCTGATGTCGGCCCTGGCCCGGGCGCGCGGGGAGAACGCCCCGGTGCGCGACGTGGTCCTGGCCAAGGGCCGCAGGCCCCAGCGGGGCAGCGACGGCCGCTTCGACCTTTATCTCGACGAGGACGGCGCGGTCGCGCCCGACGCGGACGACGCCGGGAGCGTCGACCACCGGGCGCGCAGCGTCTTTTGCAAGGTGCGCGAGGGCCAGCTCCTGGGCAGGCTCGTGCCGCCGGTGCCGGGCACTCCGGGCGTGGACGTCTTCGGCCGCGAGCTGCCCGTGGGCGAGGTGCACGCGGTCAGCGTGACGCCGGGCGAGGGCGTGCGCGTGGCCGCCAGAGGAGCGGGCGGAGCGGAAAAGGGAGGCGGCGGCCAGGACTTCTTCGCCACGCGCGGCGGCGTGCTCTCGTGGAAGGGCGAGACCCTCTCCGTGCTCGACGTCATCGACGTCGCGGGCGACGTGGACTTCTCCACCGGCGACGTGCGCCTGGAAAAGGGCTGCATCAACGTCGCGGGCTCGATCATGGACGGCTTCACCATCGAGATCCCCGGCGACGTGAACATCAAGGGGGCGGTGCAGGCCGACGCGGTGGTCCGCACCGGCGCGGGCGTGCGCGTGGGCAGCGGCATCTTCGGCGGAGAGAAGGGCGTGGTCGAGGCCGCGGGCTCGGTGAGCGCGCAGTTCATGGAGAACGCCCGTATCCGCGCGGGCGAGGATGTGGTGGCCGTGCAGGACATCATCAACTGCGACATCACGGCGGGCGGCAGGGTGATCTGCGTGCAGGGCAAGGGCGTGATCCAGGGCGGGATCATCCGCGCCATGCGCGGCGTGGAGGCCCGGGAGACGGGCTCGGAATACGGCGCGCGCACCGTCTTCCGCATGGGGCCGCAGGAGCCGAGCACCGCGCGCAAGGACCTGCTGGCCACGCGCACCAAGCTGAAGGACGTCCTCGCCAGGATCGAGGCGGGGCTCGGCACGGACGACCCCACGGCCATCCTGCAGCGCACGCCGCTGGACAAGCGCCGCCAGGTGGCCCGGTTGCTGCGCATCAGGATCGCGGGCCAGGCCAGGCTGCGCGAGATCGAGTGCCTCCTGGAGGAGGAGCGGCTGTGCCTGCTCGAATGCGCCCGCTCGCGGCTCAAGGTGCTGGGCACGGCGCACCCCGGGACCACCGTGGTCGTGCTCGGCAGCACCTTCGAGGTCCACGAGACGCTGCGCTCCCCGACCATCTCCTTCGATCCGGAGTCGGGCGCCTTCGAGGTCGTCTGAGCGGCGGGCCTTTCGACCGCCTCCTCACCCTGTCCGCCCGGCCCGCGCCCGCCCGGCCCTGCAATGCTTGGCTCGGCCCCTCATGTGCGGTAAGGGGAGGGGGTCATGAAAAAACAGGTCTTCGCATTCACCTATTCGGTCTGGTGGAACCTCCTCCTGCTGGTCTTCGGCGCAACCCTGTGGGCCTGGGCCTTCAAGGCCATCGTCATCCCGCACAAGCTGTTCACCGGCGGCGTGGCGGGCCTCTCCCTGCTGCTCAGCTACTGGGTCGGCGGGCTGCCCGCGGGCACCTGGTACTTCCTGATCAACGTGCCCATCTTCCTCATGGCCTGGCTCCTGGTCAGCCGCCGCTTCTTCCTCTACAGCCTCTTCGGCATGGTCTGCCTCTCCGCCCTGGTGGACCTCGTGCCCTGGACCTTTCCGGTGCACAGCCCGGGGCTCGCGGTGCTCGCGGCGGGCTCGATCATGGGCGCGGGCGGCGGCATCGCCCTGCGCTCGCTGGGCTCGCTCGGCGGCACGGACGTCTTCGCCATCATCCTGGCCAAGCGCTACGACTTCAGGCCCGGCCAGGTCGGCTTCGCCTTCAACCTCCTGGTCTTCGGCCTCGGCCTCGCCCTCTACGACGTGGACCAGGTGCTCTATTCCCTGGCCATGGTCTTCCTCTCGGCCTGGGTCATGGAATACTTCCTGGGCATGTTCAACAAGCGGCGCATGGTCCTCATCATCTCGGACAAGCCCGAGGAGATCGCCCAGAAGATCCTGCACGAGATGCGCCGCGGCTGCACCTTCCTGCACGGGCGCGGCGCCTACACCGGCAAGGACCGCGAGGTGATCATGACCGTGGTCAACGGCATCCAGGTCAAGCGCCTGGAGGAGCTGGTCTTCACCACGGACCCCCAGGCCTTCACGATCATCGACAGCACGCTGAACGTGCTGGGCGAGGGCTTTTCCGCCCGCAAGAAGTACTAGGAGGGACGCGTGGCCCGGCTCATCGTCCTGCTCACGGATTTCGGGCTGGCCGACCCCTACGTGGGACAGCTCAAGGGGGCGCTCCTGCGCGAGGCGCCCGAGGCCGTGCTCGTGGACCTCTCCCACGAGGTGAAGCCCTTCAACATCGTGCAGGGCAGCTTCTTCCTGGCCGCGAGCTGGCGCCATTTCGCGCCCGGCACGGTCTTCCTCGGCGTGGTCGATCCCGGCGTGGGCACGCGGCGGCGCAGCATGGCCGCTCAGATCGGGGAGCGCTGGTTCGTGGGGCCGGACAACGGCCTGGCCGCCCTGGTCCTGGCCGAGGCGGGCGGAGCGGCGAGGGCCTACGAGCTGGCCTCGCCCCCGGCCAGCGTCTCGGCCACCTTCCATGGACGCGACGTCTTCGCCCCTGCCGCGGCGAGGATCGCGCGCGGCGACGACCCGGCCTCGCTCGGCGCGAGCCTGGAGCCGAAGAGCCTCCTGCGCGGCGAGTGGACCGCGCCCAAGGCCGTGAAAAACGGCGTGGTGGCGCACGTGCTGCACGTGGACCGCTTCGGCAACTGCGTGCTCAACCTGCCCGCGGCCGAGTGGGGCAGTCGGCTCGCCGCGCTCGCCTCCCTGGCCATGACCCAGCCGCGCACCGTCCCCCTGACCTCCTGCGAGACTTACGGCCGTCTGCCCGAGGGCGGGGTCGGGCTCATCGCGGGCAGCCAGGGCTACCTGGAGCTGGCCGTGAACCGCGGCTCGGCCGCCGCGCGTCTCGGGCTGTCCATCGGGGGCATGGTCCGCCTCGCAGGGGAAGACGCCTGATGCTCGCCCTCAAGGCGGCCCTCTTCTGGGTCCTGATGCTCACCCTGGCCGTGAGCAACGGCATGGTGCGCCAGGTGCTGACCGCGCGCTTTTTGGGCGCGGACGCGGCGCGCCAGGTCCACAGCGTGCTTCTGGCCGTGCTCCTCTTCTTCCTCGCGCGCGCCTTCGTGCGCCGCAGCGGCCCCTCCGACCTCGGCGGGCGGCTGGCCCTCGGGCTCTGCTGGGCCGTGGCCACCGTGGCCACGGAGATCGTGCTCGGCCGCATGCTCGGCATGCCCTGGGACCAGCTCATGGCCGACTGGAACATCCTCTCCGGCAGGCTCTGGCCCCTGGTGCCCCTGGCCCTGGTCCTCGGCCCCCTGTTCGGCGGCGCCGGGCTCGCGCCCGCCCGCCCGGCGCGCGGCCGCCGGTCCGGTGCGAAATCGGGCGCCAAATCCGGCTCCGCGCGCGGCAGGGGCGGCAAGGGGGGCGGCGGCAAGGGAGGCGGAAGACGCTCGGGCGCGAAGGCCCGGGGAGGGGAGGAGTAGCATGGGACTCGCACGCGACCTGCGCGTGGCCCTGGCCTTCCTGAGCCGCCTCGCGCCCGCCCGGGCGGAGACGGCCGAGGCCCTGGCCGCAAGCCTCAAGGTCTATCCCCTGGCCGGTCTGGTGGTGGGCGCGGCGGCGCTGCTGCCCGCCCGGCTCGGCCTCTTCGCCCTGCACCCGGCGCTTCTGGCCGTGTGCACCGTGGCCCTCTCCATCTGGGTCACGCGGGGGCTGCACTGGGACGGCCTCTCGGACGTGGCCGACGCCTGGGGCTCGGGCGCGCGGGGCGAACGTTTCTGGGAGATAATGAAGGACAGCCGCTGCGGGGCCTTCGCGGTCATGGGCTGCGTGCTGGCCATGCTCGCGCAGGCCGCGGCCCTGGCCGGGCTGCTGGGCGCGCGTGCCCTGGGGCCCGCGCTCTTCGGCTTCGTGCTCGGCCGCTTCCTGGCCGTGGGGCTGGCTCACGTGGGCCGCGGGCTCAAGCGTCCCGGGCTCGGGGGGCTGGTGCTCTCGGGCGCGGGGACGGGGCCGCTGCTCTTCGCCGCGGGCCAGACCCTGGTGCTCGGGCTCTGGCTGTGCCCGCCCGCCGTGCTCGGCGCGGCCTTCGGCCTGGCGGCGCTCGGCGCGGCCATGCTGCGCCGCCTGGCCGGACGGCAGGGCGGCCTGAACGGCGACTTCCTCGGCAGCGCGGTGATCTGGGGCGAGCTCTCGGCCTGGCTCGCCTGGTGCCTGCTCAACTGAATTCTTTCCCCGGGGAGACGGGAGCTCGGCTCAGCCCTGGGCGTCTATGCGCTCGCGGATGGCGAGCATGGTGCGCTGCGCCAGCGGCCAGACCTGCTCGGCCATGAGCCGCGCCCTGGGCCCGCCCGCGCGAAGCTCCTTCTCCAGCTCCAGGCAGTGCCGACGCAGCCCCGCGCCGCCGATGACCCCGGCGGATCCGGCCAAGGAGTGGGCGAGCTCGGCGGCGTCGGACAGGGCGCCCTGGTCCGAGGCCTCCATGAGCCGCGCCAGCCGTCGCGCCGCGTCGTCCTCGAAGTGGCGCAGCAGGTCGAGGAAGCTCTCCGTCCCGAGTTCGAGGTGGTCGGTCAGCATGCGCTCGTTGAGCAGCCCGTCCGGGCTTTCCGCGACCGGCGCCGGGGACGTGCCCGACACCGCTCCCGTCTGCCCCCTCTTCTGCGCCACGACCTCGTCCATGATCCGCAAGAGGCGCTGGGCGCGCAGCGGCTTGGTCAGGCAGATGTCCACGCCCGCGGCCAGGAAGCAGTCGCGGTCCTCGCTGGTGGCGTATGCCGTGAGCCCGATGATGGGCACGTCGGCGCGCTCGGGCGGACAGCCCTTGGCCGCGCGGATGGCCCGCGTGGCCGAGATGCCGTCCATGACGGGCATCTGCATGTCCATGATCACCAGGTCCACGGGGTGTTCGGAGAGGATCTGCAGCGCTTGGCTGCCGTTCTCGGCCTCGCGCACGCTGTGCCCCTGGCGTTCCAGGAGCTGGGTGGTGAAGCGCCGGTTGATCCAGTCGTCCTCCACCAGGAGCACGCGAAGCGGCGCGGTGGACTCGGCCCGGGCGCCGGGCGCGGACATGTCGCGGGGCTCTTCGCGGGGGGCCAGCTCCACCTCCACGGTGAAGCAGAAGATGGAGCCCTGTCCGGGCTCGCTCTGCAGCCAGATGGAGCCGCCCATGATCTCGGCCAGCCGCTTGCAGATGGCCAGGCCGAGGCCCGTGCCGCCGTGGCGCTTGCGCAGGCCGCTCTCGGCCTGGCGGAAGCTCTCGAAGATGATCTCCTGCTTGTCCTCGGGCACGCCGATGCCGGTGTCGGACACGGCGAAGAGCAGGGTCACGCGCGCGTCGCGGCGCTCCTGCACCCGGGCGATGATCTCCACCGAGCCCTCGGGCGTGAACTTCATGGCGTTGGACAGGAGGTTCAGCAGGATCTGGCGGATCTTCAGTTCGTCGCCCAGGATGCGCTCGGGCAGGCGGGGATCGAGGCTCAGCTTGAGGGCCACGCCCTTTTCCGTGGCCAGCATACGCTGCTCCGCGGCCAGCCCGCGCAGCAGGGCGGGGAGCTTGAAGGGATAGCGCTCCACCTCCACGCTGCCCGCCTCTATCTTGGAATATTCGAGGATGTCCGTGATCACCCCGAGCAGGGAGGCGGCCGAGTTCTTGAGCAGGACGGCGCGCTCGCGCTGCTCCTCCGGGAGCTCGCCGAGCAGCATGAGGTCGGCCAGGCCCAGCACGGCGTTCAGCGGGTTCCTGATCTCGTGGCTCATGTTGGCCAGAAAGTCGCTCTTGGCCCGGCTCGCGGCCTCGGCGTCCTCCTTGGCCTGGACCAGGGCCTGTTCCATCTCCTTGCGCTCGCTCACGTCGCGGCCCACGGCGATGATGCCCGAGACGCGGCCCGCCTCGTCGAGCACGGCCGTGGCCGTCCAGGAGAGCCAGCGCAGGCCGTGGCGCGTCATGGCGCGGTGCTCGCGGAGCGCGCTGTGCGGGGGAGCTCCCAGGGCCTCCACGGCCTTCTGCGCGGCCGGGCGGTCCTCGGCGTGGATCAGGGCGAAGAAGTTTTCGGAGAGCAGCTCCTGCTCCCCCTTGCCGAACATGCGGCAGAACGAGGGGCTGACGTAGAGGAAGCGGCCCACGGGATCGAGCTTGACCACGAGGTCGGTCTGGTTCTCCACGAGCAGGCGGTATTTCTCCTCCTCGCGGCGCAGCGCGGCCTCGGCCAGCTTCCTGCCCTGCACGTCGGTGTGCGTGCCCACGATCCTGGCCGTGCCCTCCTCGGGGTTGCGCTCCACGACCCGGCCCCGCGACAGGATCCAGACCCAGATGCCGTCCTTGCGGCGCATGCGGAACTCGGCCATGAAGCGCTCGCTGCGGCCGAGCAGGTGGGCGCCGAGCGCGGCCCCCACGCGGGGCAGGTCGTCGGGATGGATGAGGTGCAGGTGGGCCGTGGGGGCGTTGAATTCCTCGGGCAGGTAGCCCAGGTTGCGCGGGATGTTCTCGCTGTGGAAGGCCCTGAGCACCTCGAAGCCGTCCTCCCGGATGGAGAAGAGCATGTCCCAGACGCCGTCCGAGGTGGCCTCGAGCGCCATGCGCAGCCGCGCCTCGGAGCGCTTGAGGGCGTTTTCCGCGGCCTTGCGCATGGAGATGTTGCGGGCCACGATCAGCACGCCCGTCAGGCTGTCCTCGCCGTCGCGCAGGGGGCTCGTCACGCACTCGAACCAGATCTCGCGTCCGTCCTTGCGGCGCAGGAGCATCTCGTCGCGCTGCGCCCCGCGCAACGGCATGCCCGAGGCCTCGAGCGCCATGCGCCTGTCGAAGGCGCTGCGGGTCACCACCTGGGCCTGCGGGGTCATGAAGTCCTCCAGGCGCATGGCGCACATCTCCTCGGTCGTGAAGCCGAGGGACTTCTGCACCGCCTGGTTGCAGTAGGTGATGCGCATCTCGGGATCGAAGATGATCAGGACGTCCTCGCTGTTCTCGGCCAGGAGCCTGAAATGCGTCGCTTCCTCGCGGGGAGCGGACGGCCCGTCCCGATGGAGGGGGACGGGGGGAGGGAGGTGCGGCCGAGCGAGCGCCGCCTCGAGCCTGTCGAGGGCCGCGAGCGCCGCCGGGGTCGGGGCGCCGAGGGACCGTCTGAGCAGGGCCAGGGCATCGGCCGCATGGTCGGCGTTCAGGGCGGGCGTCTTGTGCGGGGACATGGTGTTGGAGAAAACATATACCCGGACCGCCATGGGAATCAATGCGGACGAAGCGTCCGGGGCGGCACGCTTGTTGCTATTTCACGGGCCAGACGAGAGTCGGAGACGATGAGCAAACCCTTCCGCTTCAAGCTCGAAAAGGTGCTGGAATTCAGGCGCCAGGCCGAGGACCAGGCCAAGATGGCCCTGGCCAAGGCCAAGGAACGCCTGGACGCCGAGCGGCGGGCGCTCGACTCCCTGCTGCGCGAGCGCGAGGAGAAGGAGAAGGCCTTTGCGGCCGTGAAGTCCCTCTCCGCCGCGGACCTCTGGCTCTGGCGCCGCTTCCGCGAGCGTCTGAAGCTTGACATGGAGCGCGTGCAGGGCCGAATCAGGAATTTCGAGAGCGAAGTGGAGCGGGCCCGGGCCGAGCTGGTCACCCGGGCCAAGGAACGCAAGCTCCTGGACAAACTCAAGGAACAGCAGGCGGTGCGACATGCCAAGGAAGCCCAGGCCCTCGAGCAGAAAAGCTACGACGAGGTCAGCACGATCCTCTTCGGGCACCAGAATATCTAGGCTCCTCAAGGGCCTTCTCGCCCTGGCCGTGATCAAGCTCGTGGTCATCGGGGCCATGCTCACGGGGGTCAACCTCTTTCCCCTGCCCATTCCGGAGCTCGGCGCGGGCGTGGCCGGCGTGAAGGAGGCCCAGGCCGCCTCCCCGGCCCAGGCCCAGACGCCCCCGGCCGCGCAGCAGGCGGCCCCGGCCCAGCCCGCGGCGCAGCCCCAGGCCGCCCCGGCCCAGGGCGCCAAGGCGGCCGACAAGGCCCAGACGCCCCCGGACTGGGACGTGCTCATGAAGAAGCAGGAGGAGCTGAACCGCCGCGAGCAGTCCCTGCGCATCATGGAGCAGGACGTCAACGCCAAGCTCGAGAAGCTTTCCCAGATCGAGAGCCGGATCAAGAGCATGCTGGAGGAGGCCAAGGCGGTGAAGGACGAGAAGTTCCACCACCTCGTGGACGTCTACTCCAACATGAAGGCCCAGAACGCGGCCCAGGCCCTGGGCAAGCTCGACGAGAAGACCGCCGTCAAGATACTGGCGGGCATGCGCGGCCGCCAGGCGGGCGAGATACTGAACTACGTGCCGCCCGACCAGGCCGCCAAGCTCTCCGAGGCCCTGACCAAGATGCAGATGCCCTTCAGCAACTGAGCCGCCCGGCGGGGCCGGGGGTTTTCCCCCGGCCCCGTTTCGTTTATGGCTTCGCCCATGCCGCGTCTCAAACTGACCCTGGCCTACGTGGGCACCGCATTCATGGGCTGGCAGAGCCAGCCCGGCGGGCATACCGTGCAGGACGCGCTCGAGGCCGCGCTCTCCCGCGTGTGCGACGAGCGGATACGCTGCAAGGGCGCGGGCCGCACCGACGCCGGGGTGCACGCCCTGGGGCAGACCGCCCACGCCGACGTGCCCGGGAGCAGGCTCCACGTGGACTGGCGCCTGGCCCTCAACTCCCAGCTGCCCCGGACCGTGAACGTGCTCGACGCGCGCGTGGTGCCCGACTCCTTCGACGCCCAGTTCTGCGCCCTGGGCAAGAGCTACACCTACGCGCTCTGGCCCGAGCGCTCCTTCTGCCTGCCGCAGCGCCTGCCCTTCGTCTGGAAGTGCGGGCCGCTCGACGTCGCCCGGCTGCGCGAGGCGGCCGCCCTGCTCGAAGGCCGCCACGACTTCGCGAGCTTCATGAACCGGGGCACGCCCGTGGCCTGCACCGTGCGCCGCCTCTCGCGCATCGAGGTCAGCGAGTGCCCGCCGCTCCTGCCCGGGCTTCCCGGCGAGATCGTCCTGCGCTTCACGGCGGACGGCTTCCTCAAGCAGATGGTGCGCAACCTCACCGGCTGCCTCGTGCTCGCGGCCAAGGGCAGGCTCTCCCTCGCGGACGTCCGGGGGATACTCGAGGCGCGCGACCGCACCTGCGCGCCCGAGACGGCCCCGCCCACGGGGCTGACGCTCGAGCGGGTGGACTACGGCGAGGACGGCCTGGGCCGCGACAGGCGCAAGGACAGGCATGCGGCCGAGCATGCCGCCGAAGATACGACCGAAGATGCGGACGGCGGGGAGGACGGGGCGCGGAAATGCTGAGGCGCGGGAACGCCCCTCGCCGCATCCGCCGCAACATCGTCACCGCATCGGCACAGTATCGTCCGCACCATTGCCCGCGCGCGCTTTACACTGCCCGGTCCATTCACTATGCAGTGGCTGACCGCAGGAGGCGAAGCATATATGGAAATCATCAAGGACCCGTCCAGGCTGCAGGAGATCTGCTGGCAGTGGCGGGCCGAAGGCATCCGCGTCGGCCTCGTGCCGACCATGGGCTATCTCCACAAGGGGCACGCGAGCCTCATGGACGAGGCCCGCGCAAAAAGCGACAGGCTGGTCGTCTCCCTGTTCGTCAACCCTTCGCAGTTCGGGCCGGGCGAGGACCTGGAAGCCTATCCGCGCGACCTCGAGCGCGACGCGGCCCTGGCCGAGGAGCATGGCGCGGACGTCCTCTTCTGCCCGGAGCCGGCAAGCATGTATCCCGGGAGCTCGGACGTCTGGGTGGAGGTGCCCGAGGTGGCCGCCGGCCTTTGCGGCGTGACAAGGCCCGTGCATTTCCGCGGCGTGGCCACGGTGGTCACGAAGCTGCTCATGCTGGCCATGCCCGCGCTCGCCGTGTTCGGCGAGAAGGACCGCCAGCAGCTGGCCGTGATCCGGGCCCTGGTCCGGGCCCTCTTCATTCCGGTCGAGATCGCGGGACATGCGATCGTGCGCGAGGCCGACGGCCTTGCCATGAGTTCGAGAAATGTCTATCTGACTCCGGTTGAACGGGCGCAGGCACCCCGAATCTTCGAGGGGCTGCGTCTGGCCCGGGACCTGGTGCATGCCGGAGAACGCGACGCGGCGACGATCGCCGGGCGCGTGCGCGCGCACTACGCCGAGCACATCCCCCTCGGCCGCGCGGACTACGTGGAGATCGTCCACCCCGAGACCATGACCCCGCTCGCCCGCATCGGCGAGGAGGGGGCCGTGCTCGCCGTGGCCGTCTATCTCGGCAAGGCCAGGCTCATCGACAATATTCTGCTCAATGGTTGAACACGAGACATGAAACGCTGTTTTCTCCGCTCCAAGCTTCATCGCGCGACCCTCACCGGCTGTGACATCGAGTACGAGGGAAGCATTTCCATCGACCCCGAGCTTCTGCGCGCCGCGGACATCTTGCCGAACGAGCAGGTGGACGTGTACGACGTGAACAACGGGGCCCGTCTGACCACCTACGCCATCCCGGGCGAGCCCGGGCAGATCTGCCTCAACGGCGCGGCGGCCAGGCTCGCCGCCCCCGGGGACAAGATCATCATCTGCAGCTTCGTCTGGCTTGACGAGGGCGAGATCGCGGGCCACAAGCCCCGCGTCGTGCTCCTGGGCCAGGACAACGCCGTCGTCGGGACGAAATGACCGTGGCGCCCACCGCCAGCGGCCCCGAACCGGCCATACTCACGCCAAGGAGGCATCCTTCATGATCCAGTGCCAGGGCAAGTACCTCTTCACGTCCGAGTCCGTGACCGAGGGCCATCCCGACAAGGTCGCAGACGCCATCTCCGACGGCGTGCTCGACGCCATCATGGCCCAGGACCCCGAGTGCCGGGTGGCCTGCGAGACCCTGGTGACCACGGGCATGGCCTTCATCGCGGGCGAGATCACCACCTCCGCCTACGCCCACTTCCCCGAGATCGTGCGCTCCACGATCAAGGAGATCGGCTACAACAGCTCGGACATGGGCTTCGACTGGGAGACCTGCGCGGTCATGTCCTCGGTGGACAAGCAGTCCCCGGACATCGCCCAGGGCGTGAACCGCCAGAAGCCCGAGGAGCAGGGCGCGGGCGACCAGGGCATGATGTTCGGCTTCGCCACCAACGAGACCGATACGCTCATGCCCGCCCCGATCTACTGGGCGCACAAGCTCTCCCGCCGCCTGACCTACGTGCGCAAGGAGGGCATCCTCGACTTCCTGCGCCCCGACGGCAAGACCCAGGTGGCCATCGAGTACGTGGACGGCAAGATCGCGCGCATCGATAACGTGGTCGTCTCGGCCCAGCACACCCCGACCGTGGGCTACCAGGACCTGTGCGACGCCATCCGCGGCGAGGTCATCATGAAGACCCTGCCCGAGGAGCTGCTGGACAAGGACACCAAGATCTTCATCAACACCACCGGCCGCTTCGTCATCGGCGGCCCCATGGGCGACTGCGGCCTGACCGGCCGCAAGATCATCCAGGACACCTACGGCGGCGCGGGCGCCCACGGCGGCGGCGCGTTCTCCGGCAAGGATCCCTCCAAGGTGGACCGCTCCGGCGCCTACATGGCCCGCTACGTGGCCAAGAACATCGTGGCCGCGGGCCTGGCCGAGAAGTGCGAGGTCCAGATCGCGTACTGCATCGGCGTGGCCGAGCCCGTCTCCGTGCTGGCCACCTCCTACGGCACCGGCCAGGTCTGCGACGAGACCCTGACCAAGGCCGTGCGCGAGGTCTTCGACCTGCGCCCGTACTTCATCTCGCAGCGCCTCGACCTGCGCCGCCCCATCTACTCCAAGACCACCAACTACGGCCACTTCGGCCGCGAGCTCCCGGAGTTCACCTGGGAGAAGACCGACGCCGCGGCCGACCTGCGCACGGCCTGCAAGATCTAGCCGCAACGACAAAAGACACGCAAAGGGGGACCCGCGAGGGTCCCCCTTTTTTTGCGCCCGAGCGCTTGCGGACATTCCGGAAAGGCTATTGGGCCGGGGCCTTGGCTCCGGTATCGAGCTTTTGCAGCAGCGTCTGGACCTGGTTCAGGATGTCCTTCTGCTCCTGGGTCACGGCCTGGCTCTCGGCCATGGAGGCCTTGTTCCGCATCTCCTGCACCGCCGCGGCCAGGGCCTGGGCGCGGAGGCCTCCGGCCACGGCCTCGAGCCCGCCTACGCGCTGCTCCACCGCGGGCACGCGCTGTTCCACGGCCGCGATCCTGGTCTCGAGCGTGCCCAGCCTGTCGGCATTGCGGGCCGAGATCACGGCCAGTCCGATGACGGCCACGACCACGGCCAGCCCGGCCAGCCATCTGGCCCCGCGGCAGGTGGAGCCAGTGCCGCACGAGTTCCCCTCTTCCGCCAGGGAACCCACTTCCTGTCCGTACATCGCCTCGACGCGTTTTTCGACTCCAAGCATGGCTGTCACTCCTGCTGTGTGTTCGGCGCCAGGGGAGAGGGAACCTTCTCCCATGGGACAGCAATACCACGCCGTGAAAAGGGGTCAAGACGCTTCGCCGGGACGAGGAGGCGGGACGGGGGGACGCGGCTCCGAACGCGAAGAGGGCGGGCCTTCGTGTGTAGGCCCGCCCTCTTCGCGTCTCTCGGTCGCTAGTTGCGTCTCGCGCCGCGCAGATCGTCCGCGTAGGAGAGCAGCGCGCCCATGCGCCTGGTCTCCACGAGGCGGTGGCTGCCCGGAGGGGAGGAGCAGTAGAACTGGTTGAGCGCCACCTGCAGGTCGGCCTCGTTCTTGTCGCGCACGGGCACGAGCCAGGGAGGGAAGTAGTAGGCGGCCGAGGTCGTGTCGGCGCAGACGTAGACCTTGAGCGGGGTGGCCGGAACGCCCTCGGTGCGCTGCAGCAGGTCGACCATGTCCTTGGTCGTCTCGCGCAGCGAGGTGCCCCAGTACTCGACCTCGTAGCGGCCCTGGGCCCCGGCCGGACCGCCCGCGAAGATGTTGAAGTAGACGTATTCCTCGGGGTGCAGGCGGACCATGACCGAGACCTGCCAGGCGATGCCCGCGGCCAGGAGCAGCGCGGTGAGCGTGGACATGGGGCTCGGCAGTTCCAGGAGCAGGTTCAGCCCGAGCGCCGCGAGCACGGCCAGGGGCGGGATGACGAAGAGGAAGTGGCGGAAGCCGTTGTAGGCCGGCGGGGTCTCCACCACGAAGTAGACGATGGGCACGGCCGCGGCCAGGAGCACGGCCAGGATGCCGAGGCTTCTCGGCTCGAGCAGCGCCTCGCGCTTGATCAGCAGGGCCGCGCCGCCGACCAGGAGCGCCACGGCCAGGCCTCCCAGGAGCGTCGGGGGCAGGCCGAGGAAGAGCAGATCGGGCAGGTAGTCCGAAGGCAGGTTCATGGCCGGGATGAGCTCTCCCTCGAAGGGCACCTTCCCCGTGAAGGGGAAGTGCGAGAACATCTTCATGGCCACGATGGGGTTCGCGAGATTCTGGGCCGCCCAGGGCCAGCAGGCGATCATGACCAGATAGGCCGTGATCGCGGCCGGGATCAGGCGCAGGAGGGAGGCGATGGCCTCCCAGCAGGCCTCCGCGGGCCACACGCCGTCCAGCAGCCTGCCGACCATGCGCAGGAAGAAGGGCAACAGGAAGCTCGGCGCGATGATCACCGCGCCTACCCGGGTGCCGAGCGCCAGGCCGAAGGCCAGGCCGAGCTTCAGCGCCGTGGAGAGGCGTATGTCCGGAACCTCGTTCACGCTGCGGATGAGGTAGAGGAGCGTCCAGATCAGGGCCACCGCGAAGGGGATGTCCTTCGGGTTGGTGAAGGTGTGGCCGTAGAAGCGGGCCGTGGTCGCCAGCAGGATGAGGGCGATGAAGCCGGTGCGCGGTCCGCCGAGCTCGCGGCCGAGCTTCCAGACGCCGAGGAAGCCGAGCACCCCCACGAGCCCGCCCAGCAGGTGGCGCGTCTCGTATTCCCCGAAGGGCAGGAAGCGGTTCAGGACGGCGGCCACGATGTCGAAGGAGCCGCCGTAGTAGTAGAGGTTGGCGAAGGAGAAGGCGCGGACGTCCTTGAAGCCGGAGAGGTAGTAGTCGAGGAGGAGCTTGCCGTAGGTGTTCTGGCCCTGCTCGTCCCAGGAGATGCCGTAATCCCTGAACGTCAATGCGACCAGGACGAGGATGAGCAGGAGCAGCACCCACGAGGCGGCATCCCAGGCCGCGCTCTGCTCCTTCTCGGCGTTGCGTTGCAACCCCCAACCCCCATGGACCGCCATGCGTCGACTCCTTGATGACCGGATGCCGGTTGTAACGTTTCGCCGAGCCTATCGGGCAGCGGAGATTACCCGAGCCGGAAGCGGCTGCCAAGGGGGAATGCGCTGCGCGCCGCGCCCTTGCACCGGGTTCAGGCCGTCTTCTCTTTCTGCTCGAGCGGGAAGGCGATGGTGAAGCAGGCGCCGCCGTCGGGCGCGTTCCCGGTCTCGAGGCGCCCCCTGATCTGCTCCGTGAGGCGGGAGATGAGAAGCATGCCCAGGGTGGACGCGTCCTCGGGGTGGAAGTCCTGCGGCAGGCCGGGGCCGTTGTCCCGGACCTGCAGGGAGACCGTCTCTTCGGAGGCGGCGACGCACAGGTGCAGGGAGCCCGCGTTCACGCCGCTGAAGGCGTGCTTGCAGGCGTTGGTCACCAGCTCGTTCAGGATGAGCGCGCAGGGGATGGCCGTCTCCAGGGAGACCGGGACGCGGGCCACCTCGGCCGTGAGCTCCACGCCGCTCTTGCCGTAGGTGGAGAGCAGGCGCACCACGAGCTTCTTGGCGTATTCCCCGAGGTCCACGCCGGAGAGGTTGTGCGTCTGGTACATCTCCTCGTGCACCAGGGCCATGGAGGCGATGCGCCCCTGGCTCTCCAGGAAGAGGTCGCGCAGCGCCTTGTCGTCGATGCCCTGCGACTGCAGGTAGAGCAGGCTCGAGACGATCTGCAGGTTGTTCTTGACCCGGTGGTGGATCTCCTTGAGCAGGATGTCCTTCTCCGACAGGGATTTCGCGAGCCGCATCTCGGCATGGTGGCGTTCCGTGACGTCGATGATCACGGTCTCGGTGATCTCGTGGCCGCCGCCCGCGCCCGGCATGGCCCGGGCGTGGACCTCGATCCAGCGGCTCTCGCCCCGGGCCGTGGTGATGGCCACCACGCCATGGGCCTCGCCGTTCGTGCGCAGCGCGTCCTGGAGCATCTTTTGGGCCGAGAGGTCGGCGTAGAAGTCCGTGCTGTGGAGGTTCTCGCGCGCCAGGAGCGCCTCCGGGCAGTCGAAGCCGAGGATGTCGGCGCCGGCCGGGTTGATGCTCAGGAAGCGGCCTCCCGGCGTCAGGCGCGCCAGGCCCTCGCTCGCGTTCTCGAAGATGGAACGGTAGGCCTGCTCGGCCTCGCTCAGCCGCTCCATCTGGCTCTGGATGGTCTGGCCCATCTGCACGAGCAGCGCGGTGATGGGGTGGAACTCCTCGTAGGGGATGGCCGGGGGCAGGGCGTCGTAGCGGCCCGCGGCGTACTCGCTGATGAGCCCGTCCAGGGTGTGGAAGGGGCGTCGCAGCAGCACGCGCAGGAGGATGCCCGTGACCCCCACGAGCACCAGCACGGCCAGCAGCGATGCGCCTGCGAAGTTCAGGAGCAGGGTGCGGCGCGCCGCCTTCTGCGCGTCGATGTTCAGCTCGAGGATCACGCGGCCGATGGTCGTGCCGTCGTGGGTGATCTCGGCCCTCCTGATCACGCCGTGGCCCTTGCCGTGCGCTGCGCTGAACAGCACGCGGCCGTCCGCGTCCCGGATGGTGATGCCCTCGACGAACTCGTTGTGCGCGAAGGTCCGGCCGATCTCGTCGATGGCCTGGTCGTTCAGCTCCCACATGGGGATGCGCAGCGTCTCCTGCAGGAAGGTCAGGTAGGAGTCCGCGCGGGCCTCGTTCTCCTCCTCGGCCTGCTTCTGGGTGCTGGCGAAGAGCAGGACCAGCGCGGCCGCGGCCACGAGGGAAACCACCAGGGCCAGGCTCAGGCTCAGGTCGCGCGACAGGGAGCGGCCGAGGAAGCTGCGTGCCGCCACCTCAAGGCTCCCGCGGCATGGCCCGCCTGGCCAGCACGTCGTTGATGCGCCGCAGCTCGGCGTCGGGCACGGCCTTGGAGCACATCAGGTAGCGGAGGTTGCCGGAAGGCGCGTCGCGCAGTCCCAGCACGCTGAAGCGGGAGGGCGCGAGCCCGGCGTCCGCGAGCAGGGTCGCGACCTCCTCCGGGGAGACGAGCATGTAGTCGATGCGCCCCGCGGCCAGCATGCGCACGAGCTGGCGCTGCGTGCCCGCGAGGCTGTAGACCGCAGGCGAGCCTTCGTCCAGGAGAGCGTCCACACTTTCGCCGAAGGAGAATCCTTCGAGACGGCCGAGGATCAGCTTCTTGTCGGCGAACAGGGAGGCCAGGGAGTGCCGGTCCTGGAAGAGCGGGAGGTCGCTTCGCCGCACCAGGGCGACCAGGGGGCGGTTGCGGTAGATGGGCAGGCTGAACTTGGCCCAGGCCTCTCGCTGCGCCGTCTTGAACCAGCCCACGGAGCAGACGGCCTTGCCCGGGTGCTGCAGCTCCTCGAGGATGCGCTTGGAGGGCATGGATTCGAACTCGGGCGTGATGCCCGCCTCCTCGAGCACGGAGCGGGTGATGTCCACGAGCAGGCCGCCCGCGCGCTCGCCCTCGGTGCGGTAGAAGGGCGGCCTCTCCATGTAGAGGACGCGCAGGACGTTCGTCTCACCGTGGGCGGCTGCGGAAGCCAGGGAGCAGGCGAGGCCGGCGAGCGCGAACGCGAACGCGGTGAAGGCTGCTCGGCGTGTGATGCGGGCGAACCGCGGGGAAGTCGTGGCCTTCATATCGGGCCGCGCGGAGACAGCGAGCGCTCGCTGCGCAGGGCGCGGGTTCCTCCTCCCGGAATTCAGGGAACAACATCAACAGAATACGCCAAGGCAGCGCCGGGTTCAACCACGTATCGGCAGGAGGGGAGGGGGGAGCACGGGGAGCCGCCCGGCAGGCGGCTCCCCGTATGCGGATGCGCGGGCTCGCGCCCGTATGCGGCGTCCGCCTACTTGGCGAACTCGGAGGCCCGTTTCTCGCGGATGACCGTGACCTTGATCTGGCCGGGATAGGTCAGGTTGTCCTCGATCTTTTTCGCGATGTCCTTGCACAGGAGGTAGGTGCGCTCGTCCGGCACGCGGTCCGGCTCGACCATGACGCGGATCTCGCGACCGGCCTGGATGGCGTAGGCCTTGGTCACGCCGTCGAAGTCGCGGGCGATGTTCTCCAGGTCCTCCAGGCGCTTGACGTAGTTCTGCAGGAGCTCCTTGCGCGCGCCGGGCCGGGCGCCGGAGAGGGCGTCCGCGGCCTGCACCAGGATGGCCATGATGGTCTCGGCGGGCTGGTCCTCGTGGTGCGCGGCGATGGCGTTCACGATATCGCGGTGCTCGGTGTACTTCTTGGCCAGGTCGGCGCCGATGACGGCATGCGGACCCTCGATCTCGTGGTCCACGGCCTTGCCGATGTCGTGCAGCAGGCCCGCGCGCTTGGCGCGCTTCTCGTCCAGGCCGAGCTCCGCGGCCATGACGCCGCACAGGAAGGCCACCTCGAGCGAGTGCTGGAGCACGTTCTGGGAGTAGCTGGTGCGGTACTGCAGCTGGCCGAGCAGGCGCACGAGGTCGGGATGGATGCCGTGCACGCCGACGTCGAAGGTGGCCTGCTCGCCGATCTGGCGCAGCTTGACCTCCATCTCCTTCTCGACCTTGGCCACGATGTCCTCGATGCGCGCAGGATGGATGCGGCCGTCGGTGATGAGCCGCTCGAGCGACTGCTTGGCGATCTCGCGGCGCAGGGGGGAATAGGCCGAGAGGATGACGGTCTCGGGCGTGTCGTCGATGATCAGGTCCACGCCGGTGGCCGCCTCCAGGGCGCGGATGTTGCGCCCCTCGCGGCCGATGATGCGGCCTTTCATCTCCTCGGAGGGAAGCGTCACGGCGGTCACGGTCTGCTCGGCCACGAAGTCGCCCGCGTAGCGGTTGATGGCCAGGGCGATGACCTCCTTGGCCTTCTTGTCCGCGATCTCCTTGGCCTCCATCTCGATGGAGCGGATCATCTTGGCGGATTCGTGGCGGGTGCGCGACTCGATCTCCTGGAGCAGGCGCTGCTTGGCCTCCTCGGCGGTCAGCCCGGCGATCTCCTCGAGCCTGCGCTCGTGCTCTTCCTCGCGCTTGCCCAGGACCTCCTCGCGGTCCTCGAGCTCGCGCTCGGACTTTGTCAGCCGCTTCTCGAGCTCGATGACGCTGCTTTCCTTCTGCGCCAGGGTCTCGAGCTTGCCCTCGAGCCGCTCCTCCTTGGCCGCGAGCTTCTGCTCCTTGGCCTTGAGCGAGTTCTCGCGCTCCTTGGCCTCCCGCTCCTGCTCCTTCTTTTCCTTGAGAAGTTCCTTCTGCCCCTGGATGATGACGTCTTCCTTGGTGACCTGGGCCTCCTTGCGCGCCTCCTCGAGGATGCGCAGGGCGAGGTCCTTGGCCTCGGCGAGGCGCTTGGCCTCGATGATGCGGTGCAGGATGTACCCGGCCGCAGCGCCGCCGATGAGTCCGATGACGAGTGTGATGATGATGATCGTGGAAGGGCTCATGCTGCTCTCCTTTATGTGTTCAGGCGTTCGCCCCGCCTGTGTGGGCCTTGCGCACCGTGAGGTGCCGTTCGCGCGGAGAGCGGCGGACAGGGCGGCCGCGCATGGCGGCCTTCCCGGGAAGGACTGCCTGCTGCGGTCGTGTCGGGCGGCATGGCTGGAGCGCGGGGACTTGCCCCGCTCCGGCATGCCGCCTGCGGCACGACGCGCCGCGGCATGGCTCGGGCATGGCTCGGGCGTCTTCTGCGACCGGGGGTGAAGGCAGGCGGCTTTATCTGCAAAACGGCCCTTGGGGCCGTATAATGGGACCCCGAGTAGCCGTGTCGTCTCGTATTCTGAACCGAAGGCTCAGAGCGGGCGCTGCTGTTCGGCCGTCAGGCTTCCCGCATAGCGGGCTTGCACACGGGCCGTACTGAAAGCTGCGTCCCAAAGTGTACTCGTTGGCTCAGCAATTCCGGTGACGATCACGCACCACCCAGGGAAAACTTCATCAGGCGCCGCCAGCGCCCCGGTTATTTTATCTTCAAAAGCGAGCCCAATTTCGCTTCGATCTCCCGCAGTTCGCTTTTGGTCTGCAGGTAGTCGTCGGCCAAGCTCAAGGCCAATACCGTAAGCAGGATCTCCTTATTGATGTTCTTCCCGCTCTGGCTGATCTGGTTGAACAGTTCTTCCAGATGGGACTTGGCTGCATCCACACGAGCCTCGTCCGCATCCGTCTTGAAGCGTATCTCCAGTCCGAGCACACTTAACGTGTATTGAGGCATCGGGCTACCACGTTACTCGAGAGCTCCCTGGACCTTCTGCAACAGGCCGTCGATACGCGACATCACGGCATCCCTGTTCTGCCGGATCTCCGCAAGCTCCGTTTTGAGGAGCCTGTTCTCTTCCTCCAACTCCTTGATCTTGTTCAGCAGCGCGGTCATGCGCTGCTCAAGCTGCTCAAGTATTTCCATATGCAAATTCTAAGACTCCCCCGGCCGTAAATCAAGGCCGATCGGGCCGGTTTATTTGCGCCGCGGCAATTGCCGCTGCTCCGCCCTGGTCAGGGCGAGGCTGCCTTGCGCAACGTCCTTGGTGATGGTCGAACCGGCTCCCACCAGGGCGCCGGCCCCCACGGTCACGGGCGCGACCAGGGCCGTGTTGCTGCCGATGAAGGCCCCGTTCCCGATGACCGTCTTGTGCTTGCGCACGCCGTCGTAGTTGCAGGTGATGGTGCCCGCGCCGATGTTCACCCCCTCGCCTATCTCGGCGTCGCCGAGGTAGGTCAGGTGGCTGGCCTTGGACCCCTTGCCGAGCACGGCCTTCTTCATCTCCACGAAGTTGCCGACCTTGGCCTTCTCCTCGAGGATGGCGCCGGGGCGGAGCCGCGCGTAGGGGCCGACCACGCAGCCCGGGCCCACCTCGGCTTTCTCCAGGTGGGAGAAGTGGCGCACCTGCGCGCCCTGGCTGAGCCAGGATTCCATGACGTGGCAGAATGCGTCCACGACCACGTCCTGGTCGATCACCGTCTCACCCATGAGTTCGCACGGGCCCGTGATCTGCGCACCCGGCTTGATGGTCACGCGGGGGCCGATGCGGCACCCGGCTGGATTGTGCAGCCGCACGCCGTGGTTCAGGTGCTGGTGGGCGATCTCGGCGCGCAAGAGCTCCTCGGCGTCCGAGAGCTCGAGCGGCGTGTTGATGCCCATGAGCGTGGGGTCCTCGCCGCAGTTGACCGCGAGCACGAGGTTGTTGTCCGCGATGGCCAGCTCCACGAGGTCCGTGATGTAATATTCACGCGCCGCGTTCGTGTTGCCGAGCCAGCCGAGCAGCGGCTCGACGAACTGCATGTCCAGGAAATAGAGGCCCGCGTTGACCTCGCGCGGGGCCGGGCCGTGCTTCTCCGGATCGTAGTCCTTGGCCTCGATGATCGCGCTCACCCGGCCGTCCGCGTCGCGCAGCACGCGGCCGAAGGCATTGGGCTCGGGCGCCTCGACCGAGAGGAAGGCCAGGGCGGCCTTCCTGGCGGTGGCCTCCTCTACCAGCCGGTCCACGGAGGCGCCGCGCAAGAGCGGCGTGTCGCCGTTGACCACGACCACGTAGCGGTAGCCTGCCGCCTTGAGGCGCGGCCAGGCGGTCACGAGCGCATGGCCCGTGCCCAGCTGCTCCTCCTGGTGCACGAAGCGTTCGGTGGACTCGGGAAAGGCCTCGGCCACGCGGTCCGCGCCGAAGCCGACCACGGTGTAGACGTGTTCCGCGAAGGACGGGGTGAGGGCACGCTGCACGTACCAGAGCATGGGCTCGCCCAGGATGGGCATCATGACCTTGGGCAGGTCGCGTGCGTGCATGCGCGTTCCCTTGCCGGCGGCAAGGACCAGCGCGCAGGTGGCTTCGTTCATGTCGGCTCCCGTGGGCGGTATCGTGCCCGCCGTGTAGCACGGCATGACGGAATTGGAAAGACGGGGCGGCCCCCGGCCGGGCAGGGTGCGTCCCTGGCCCGGCCCGTCTTCGGGGTTTTTGCGCCGCGTGTCTAGTGTGACGTCCGCAAAATACGCAAGGCCGTATTTTGCGGAAGATCGCTGCGCCGAAAACGTGGTTTTCGGCTTGCTTACGCCGCCGACGGCGCTGCTGTCGGCATCCGTAAGACTCGCGCCCAAGCGCGCTCGCCTAACGGCTGCCGCTGGCGGCGGAACCGTGCATTCGCCCGGTTCACGTGTCGCGTACGACCACTGCCTGGCGTATCGACTTTTTCATGGACGCGACACTAGGCCTGTTTTTCCGGCGCGTTCTCCTCGTCCGCGGATGTTCCGCCGCCGCCGCCGAGGCCGAAGCGGATGGCGTTCGCCGGGCAGTCGGAGACGCAGGCGCCGCAGTTCGTGCAGTTGGGCTCGGAGGGCCGCGTCGCCATGCCGCAGGATCTTTCGCACTTGCCGCAGTCCGTGCAGTCCGCGGTCATGCGGTGGCGGGCCGGGGCGAAGCGGCCGAAGACGTCCAGGATGCCGCCCGTGGGGCAGAGGTAGCGGCACCAGAAGTAGGGCACGAGGAGCCCGAGCGCCAGGGCGCCGAGCACGGTCCCGGTGCGGAAGAGCCAGGGCGTGAAGGCGTGGTGGAAGGTGAGCGCCGTGGCCTGGAAGAACTCGCCGGTGCGGATGGGCACGGCCCAGCGCGGGTTGTGCAGGCCGAGGAAGAGGTAGAGCGCCGCGGCCGCGGCCACGTACTTGGCGTTGCGCAGGACGCGGTCGAAACCCTTGGACACGCGGCGGCCGATGCTCCTGGTGAAGGGCGAGACGCGGTCGAAGAGCTCCGCGACCATGCCGCCGGGGCAGGCGTAGCCGCAGAACGCCCGGCCGAAGAACAGCGCCGAGGCCAGGATGCCGATCCAGGCCGTGAGCCACAGCTTGCGGCCCGGGCACTGCACCACGGGGCAGTTGGGGCAGCTCACGTAGGGCACGGCGAAGGGGCAGCGGAAGATGCCGAAGTAGGAGAACTCGCCGATGACGAAGAGCGAGGCGGCCTGGATGATCCGCCGCTTCCATTGCAGGGTCCGGGCGGCGCTAGCCATCGTACGCTCCGTATTTCTTCGCCAGACGCCTGCCCTCGTCGGAGAGCGCGGGCACGAACCCGGCCGCCTCGAAGTGGGACTGGCCCGCCTCCGAGGTGATGAAGCGGACGAAGTCCTCGGCCAGCTCGCGGTTCTTGGCGAACTTCATGACCCCGATGGAGAAGGGCACGGGCGGGGCCGGGAAATATTCCTCGGGGATGGGAATGATCTCGAAGGCGTCCCGGTAGCGCGGCAGCCGCGTGATGCGCTTCTCGACGACGGCGGCGTCGGCCCGCCCAGCGGCCACCTCGGACACGTCGTGCTGCACGCAGGAGCCGAGGAATATGGCGTTCTTCTTGGCGCCCTCAACGACCCCGGCCTTCTTGAGCAGCGCCATGGAGGCCGCGCCGCCCGGAGGCGAGGAGTCGGGCGAGAGCATGGTGCGAAGGCCCGGCCGCGCGAGGTCGTGGACCGACCCGATGCCCGCCGGATTGCCCTTCGGCGTGACCAGCACGTAGCTCGTGAAGCACAGGGGCTGGTAGTGGAGCATCTTGCCCACGGACTTGAGCTTGCGGGCGAGGTCGAGCACGCGCGGGGCGAAGACCTCGGTGGTGGCCCCGCCCAGGAGCGACTTGCCGAGCGCCGCGGCGAAGGCGCCGGTGTAGCTGACCGCGCAGCCGCTCTCGGCCTCGTAGGCCGCGTTGGCGGGCATGAAGCCCTCGGCCAGGCCGCCGCAGGACCAGACCTGCAGGCCCTGCCCCGCATAGGGGCCGCCCGGCTCCCCCGCCGCCCGCACGGCCAGGGCCGCTGCGGCCGCCGCGCCGCCGGTGAGGAAGGCGCGCCTGCTGAGGCCCCCGCCTTGCTTCTCGCTCATGGTTGTCTCCTTGTGCGGCTGACCGGGAGGGACCCGGCCGCGCGCGGACGGACCGCCCACGGCAGCACGCTGCCGTTCCTGGCGGTTTTTGCCTGGAAAGTGTCTAATTTGCGCACGATACCCAGGCGTGCGGGAAATCCGAAATAGAAAGATAGGATTGAAGTCCTGAAAACTATAGAAGAAGGCTATGGAACAGCGCGCGGCTACTTGTCGCCGCGAATCCTGGAGCGGCGCTCCTGGACCAGGGCTTCCAGGCTGAACTTCTTGATGCGGTAGCCCATCTGGCGCAGCGTGATGCCGAGCTCCTTGGCCGCGCGGGACTGGATCCAGCGATGGCGCTCGAGCGCGGAGAGGACCTCGCGCTTCTCGATGTCCACGAGGCTCGCGTGCTCCTCGGGCGAGGCCGGGGGCCGCGCGCCGATGAAGAACTGCGAGGGGATGTCCTCCACGTCGATCTGCTCGCCCTCGACCATGATGGACAGCCGCTCCACCAGGTTCTCCATCTCGCGCACGTTGCCGGGCCAGTCGTAGCGCATGAGGGAGTCCAGCGCCTTGGGCGTGAAGACCAGGCGGCGGGAGTATTCCTTCTCCATGGTCTCCAGGAAGTGGTTGAGCAGCGCCGGGATGTCCTCGGGCCGCTCGCGCAGGGCGGGCACGCGGATGGGAAAGACGTTCAGGCGGTAGAAGAGGTCCTCGCGGAACTGGCCGCGCCTGACCTCCTCGGCCAGGTCCTTGTTCGTGGCCGCGATGATGCGCACGTCCACGCGGCGCGTCTTGGTGGCGCCGAGCCGCTCGAACTCCTTCTCCTGGATGACGCGCAGCAGCTTCGACTGCACGGCCAGGGTCAGCTCGCCGATCTCGTCGAGGAAGATGGTGCCGCCGTCCGCCTCCTCGAAGCGGCCGGGCTTGGGGGCCGTGGCGCCCGTGAAGGCGCCCTTCTCGTGGCCGAAGAGCTCGGATTCGAGGAGCGTCTCGGGCAGGGCCGCGCAGTTGACCTTGATGAAGGGCTGGGCGTGGCGCTCGGAGAGCTCGTGGATGATGCGCGCGGTGAGGGTCTTGCCCGTGCCGGACTCGCCGAGCAGCAGGACCGTGGCCTTGGTGGGCGAGACCTTCTCGATCATCTGGCGCACGCGCTCCATGGGCTGGCTCTTGCCCACGATGAAGAAGCGCTGGTAGCTGGCCGAGAGCTTGGAGCGCAGCAGCGAGATCTCCTTCTTCAGGGTCAGCTCGCGTTCCTCGAAATGGCGGCTCAGCTGGATGAACTGGGAGATGAGGGTGGAGACCACGGAGAGGAAGTTGACGTCCTCCTCGAAGGAGACCTCGTCCTCGAACAGGCGGTCCACGTTGAGCACGCCCGCGGGCTGCCCCTTGATGCGGATGGGCACGCCGATGAAGGAGATGCGGCCGCGCTCGAGCGAGCGCGAGCGCGTCTTGTCCAGGAACAGCGGCTCCTTGGAGACGTCGGGCACGATGAAGGGCTTGGCGGTCTGGAAGATGTGGCCGGTGACGCCCTCGTCCAGACGGTAGACGCCGCGCTGCCGCTCTTCGGCCGTGAGGCCGTAGGAGGCGCGGATGGAGAGCTGGCCCGTCTCGTCGAGCAGGGTCAGGGTTGCCCGCTTCATGGACAGGGTCTCGGACAGGATGCGCAGCACGCTTTCCAGCGTGCGGTCGAGATCATGGGCCTGTCCGATGATCCGGGCTATTTCGCAGAGGACTTTGAGTTCGAGTGCGCCGACCTGGGATTTCATGAAATTCTCCAATTCCGAGGCAAAGCAAGGAGCGTGCCTTGCCGGGCGCGGAACGGGGCGATCCCCCAGGCTATAGAATAATTATCTGTGATATAAGGATTTATTCTTTGTCATCGAGGCGGGATGGAACAGGAAAATGAAAATGTTACCTTTCCGAAAGCTTTACCAATTTGCAAAATAGTATATTTCGCGTCTGCCGCTACAGGGTATATTTGACAAAATAAGCATAAAGCGGCCCGCATCGCGGGGTAGGCCGTCGCCTCGCGCCCGGGACGGGAAAAAAACGGACGGGCCGGACCCCTTGCGGAGTCCGGCCCGTCGCGGTGAAGGCCTTTTGGCCCGCGCTCCGGGCTAGTGTTCTTCCTTCAGGGTGCGGATGGCGTGCGAGTATGCCTGGAAGACGTCCGCCCTGTTCAGGAGCCCGAGCACCTCGGTGTGGTCCTCGGGGTTGATCACCGGGATCTGGCTGTAGTCCGTGTCCACGAACTTGAGCAGCGCCGTGTAGAGGTCGTCGTTGGGCAGGAGCGTCGCGGGCTTGCGCATCAGGTCGCGCACCACGACCAGCTCGAAGAGGGCGTCCTCGTAGAGCACGCGGCGCACGTCCTGCAGCGGCAGCACGCCGGTGATGACGTCGTCCTCGCCGCGCACCGGGAAGTTCAGTTCGTTGGTGTCGCTGATGACCTGGGTCAGGGTCTTCAGCGTCATGCGCTCGTCCAGCACCGTGGTCCGGCCGCGGCGCAGGAACTCCTTCACCTGCAGCCGCTCGAGGACGTTGATGGTGGCGTCGCCCGTGTGCGCCGGTGACTCGAACTTGTTCTCCACCTGGTTCTCGTACAGGCTCACCTTGCGGCCGATGACCAGGGTGACCATGGAGGCCAGCAGCAGGGGAGCGAGCAGCCCGTAGCCCTGGGTGATCTCGCAGACCATGACGATGGGGCCGATGGGCGCGTTGGCGATGCCCGAGAAGAAGGCCGCCATGCCCACGAGCACGAAGGCGCCGGGGTTCTGCACGGCGTTGGGGAAGAAGGCCTTGGAGAGGTGGCCGACCAGGCCGCCGGTCATGCCGCCCACGAAGAGCGCGGGAGCGAACATGCCGCCCGAGAGCCCCGAGCCGATGGTCAGCGAGGTGGCCAGGATCTTGCCGAAGATGATGGCCAGCATGAGCAGCAGCGGCAGGTTGCCCGAGATGGCCTGCTGCAGCCAGCCGTAGCCGCCGGCCAGCACCTGGGGGAAGAGCATGCCGAAGATGCCCATGAGCAGGCCGCCCAGGGCGCAGGTCCAGGTGATGCCGATCTTGGCGCGGATGCGGGCGAAGAAGGAGTACTTGATGGCGTAGAAGGCCCGCACGTAGAGCCAGCCCGCCCCGGCGCAGGCCACGGCCAGCAGGGCGGAGAAGAAGAGCTCCGTGATGCTGTGGAAATGGAAGGGGGGCACGGAGAGGATCGGGGTCGTGCCGAAGAATATGGCGAAGACCGAGTAGGCCACCACGCTCGAGATGACCGCGGGCAGGATGGCCTCGGCCTCGAAGTCCTCGCGGTAGATGACTTCGATGGCCGTGAGCGCGCCGCCCAGGGGGGCGCGGAAGATGGCGCCCAGGCCTCCGGCCGCGCCCGCCAGCAGCAGGATGCGCCGCTCGCGCGTGGTCAGGCCGAGCTTGTCCGAGATCCACGAGCCGAGACCGGCGCCCACCTGCGAGATCGGGCCTTCCTGGCCTGCCGAGCCGCCGCAGGCGATGGTCAGGATGGCCATCAGCCCCTTGATCAGCGGCACGATGGGCTTGATCACGCCGAGCTCGCGGTGGAAGGACTTGATCATGGAGTCCGTGCCGTCCGTGCCGGAATTGATCGAGTCCGGGATGAAGCGCTGGATGAGGAAGCCCGTGAGCAGGCCGACGCCCGTGAGCATGCAGGGCACGAGCCAGTGGCGCTCCACCGTGGTCGCGATGTCGGAGTCGAAGAGGCCTTCCCCGGCCGGAGCGGGCAGGTGGAATCCGGCCCAGGTGGTCAGGAAGAGGTGGCTCAGGTATTCGACGCCGAGGTAAAAGGCGGCCGCGGCCAGGCCTGCGAAGAAGCCCACGACGACGCCGAGCGCGAGCCAGCGCACGGCGGGAAGGCTGCGGTACAGGCGCATGAACTTGCGCAAGCTTGTGACGGAGTAGAGTGCTGCCATGGTGTGCTGGAGCCTAGAGCTCCGCGCCTGGTGCGGCCAGGATCTGCCGTGCCAGGCGGATATCCTCCTTTATACGGGCGACCAGGGGGCCGGGACCGTCGAATTTCATCTCGTCGCGCAGCCGCTGCACGAAGTGGATGCGCAGGGCGGAGCCGTAGAGGTCGCGGTCGAGGTCCATGATGTGGACCTCCACGCTCAGGGGATGCTCGCCGAAGGTGGGGTTGTGCCCCACGTTGGCCACGGCGGCGAAAGGCGCCTCGTCGCTGCCCAGGATCTCGGCCCAGACCGCGTAGATGCCGCGCTTGGGCAGCAGCTCGTCTATGGGCCGCAGGTTGGCCGTGGGGAAGCCGAGCAGGCGGGAGCCGCGGCCCGCGCCGTGGATCACCTCGCCTGCGAACTGGAAGAAGCGGCCGAGCAGCGGCGGCACGTCCCAGACGTCCCCGGCCTGGACCAGGTCGCGGATGCGCGTGGAGCTGACCACGGCGCTGCCGATGATCACGGGGTCGAGCCGTTCCACGCCGAAGCCGCAGTCCTCGCCCATGCGCCGCAGCAGGTCGTAGTTGCCCGCGCGCCCCTTGCCGAAGGCGTAGTCGTAGCCGATGTAGAGGTGGCGCATGCACAGCCCCTGCACCAGGTAGCGGCGCACGAACTCCTCGGGCGGCAGCTCGGCCAGGGCCCGGGAGAAGGGCAGCACCAGGCAGCATTCCACGCCGAGCTCGGAGATGAGATCGAGCTTCTGTTCGAGCAGGGTGATGAAGGGCGGGGTCTTCTTGCCGGTGAGCACGCGCAGGGGGTGCGGCTCGAAGGTCACGACCACGGAGAGCATGGCGTGCTTCTGGCCGTGCTGCACCACGCGCTGGATGAGCTCCTGGTGCCCCTTGTGGACCCCGTCGAAGTTTCCGATGGTCACGCAGGAGGCGGAAAGAGTGCCCTCGAGCTCGGCGATATCCGTGGCGACGATCATGGTTTTTTGCTGTCCCGGCCGCGGCAGCGGCAGGGCTTGGCTACCGCAAAGAAAAGGCGAGCGCAAGGGAACTTGCTCCGGTATGAAATTATTTTGCGAAAAACCTCTTGACCGCCGGCGAAATAATCGGCTAGAAAGCGCTTCCCCAAGCCGAAGTGGTGGAATTGGTAGACACGCTAGGTTCAGGGTCTAGTGGTCGCAAGGCCGTGGGAGTTCGAGTCTCCCCTTCGGCACCAGAAAGTCAAAGGGTTCCAGCTAACTGCTGGAACCCTTTTTCTTTTTCCGCCATCCCCACGGCGGGCAAGGGTTCCGGACAAGCGGCGGCGCGCGGACAGGGTCAAACATGGGGTCAACGACTGGGTCAAAAAACCCTTCGAACCCTTTGGGGCCAGCGCCATGTCCAGAACCACGTCCAGAGCCGCGAGCACTTCCGCACGGGGCACCAGCCATCTCCTGCTCAAGGGAAACACCTACTACTTTCGCTGCGCCGTGCCGCGCGAGCACCGCGGATTGCTCGGCTGCAGCGAGTTGCGGCGCAGCCTGGGCACGGGCTATGCTGGAGAGGCGCGGCTTCGGGCCAAGCGACTCGCCCTTGCCGCGCACGACATCTTTCGCATGCTCGCACGCATGACCAGGGAGGGGCGCTTGGTGAACGAGGATCTGGAGGACGTCAGGAAGTTCGTCGACATCATCTTCCGGGAAGCGCTCGAGCAGAACGAGATGCAGCGCTTCGCGGACCACGTGCCGGACTATCCCAGGGAGCTGGACTACCTGCCCGGGGACACCGAGAAGCGCATCGCGTATTTCAAATGGATTCTGGCCAAGCGGGACTACGATCGGCTCGAAGGCGTGGCCAGGGTCTTCTGCGAGGAGGACGTCGGGGTCGACTTCCCGGAGGATCCGGCCAAGCGGCGGATGCTCGCGCATGAGATCGCCAAGCACTTCATCGACTACTACACGATCTGCATGCACCGCAGCCAGGGCGACTTCAACTACGAGAAGACCGTCTACCCGCCCAAGCCCGACGAGTCCCTCACTGCCTTCGGGGTGGATTTCGGGCCCGCGCCCGCGTCTCCCGTCCTGCCCGCGACGCCCGCGCCCAAGCCCACGCCGCCGCTCTCGACGGTCATCGCCGAATACGGCGACCTGCAGGTCGCGGCCGGGGCCTGGACCGAGCGCTCCCGCTTCGACATCCAGTCCACCCTGTCCAACCTGGTCGACATCCTGGGCGACGTGCCCGTGGGCAGCATCGACTACGAAGCCATGCGCACCTTCAAGAGCACGCTGCTCAGGCTGCCGCCCAACCGGAAGAAGGCCAAGGCATACCGTGACAAGAGCGTGGCCGAGATCCTGGCGATGGAGCCGGCCGCGCGCATCTCGAAGACGACCTTCAACAACATCATGACCAACGTCGCGAGCTTCTGCGAGTGGTGCAAGACGCACGGCCACATGACCGAGAACTACGCCAAGGGGATGAAGGTCAAGCAGAAGCACGCGCGGCCGGATTCCGCCAGGGATGTGTACACGCCGGAAGGGCTGGCGCTTCTTTTCGGCGCCAAGGGCTACACGGGCGACAGCTTCAAGCACGCCTACATGTTCTGGATCCCGCTGCTCTGCGCCTTCACCGGGGCGCGGCTCGAGGAGCTCTGCCAGCTCTACGTCGCCGACGTGCGGGAAGCGGACGGGGTCTGGGTCCTGGACATCAACGAGAACCCTGACGCCGCCGGGAACAGGGACAAGCACGTCAAGAACGGCAGCTCCATCCGGCTCGTGCCCATCCACCCGGTGCTGCGGGATCTCGGCTTCCTCGACTACCGCGCGTCCGTGGCTGCCGCCGGGAACGAGCGCCTGTTTCCCGAGCTGAAGAAGATTCGCGAGCGCTACAGCCACGACGCCAGCAAGTGGTTCGGCCGCTTCCGCAAGAGCGTCGGCCTGACCTCGGACAAGTTCGACCTGCACGCCTTCCGGCACACGGTCATCAACCTCTTCAAGCAGCAGCGCATCCCTAGGGAAGACTATTCCGAAGTCACGGGCCACGCCAAGGAGAGCACCGCCGACCGCGTCTACGCCAAGACCTATCCCCCGGCCGTGCTGCTCCGGGACGTCGTCGAGAAGATCGACTACGGCCTGGACCTCTCGCACCTCAAGGGCTCCAAGTACGGGACCGGGGTCACGACCAAAGAAGCCAAGGAGGGCAAGAAGGGGAAGAAGGCCAGGGAGAACAGGGAGTAGTTAAACAAACTAGTTAGGTTGAGGTAGTAAACTAACTAGTTAGTTTATCCTATCCAACCAATTGGTTCAATTAAGCTGTTCTGAATCTTTCTACCCCGCCGTGCTCGGAACGCAGCGCAGCGAAGTGACGAGCACTCGCCAATGGGGTGAATGCCGCCGAAGGCGGCAGAGGGGGCTATGGCACGGAATGCCCCCTCTCTAGGAAGACGCGGGCGCAGCCCGCCCCCCCCCTCGGCTCGCGCCGGGCCCGTGCTTATCCAGCGGTGGCGCCGCGCAAGCTGTCCGGAGCGCCCTCGAAGATGAACGGGTTGAGGAAGATGCGCCGGCCCAGCAGATCCCGGCCGACCGGGCTGAGCGCCGCGTCGTCGCACACCGCGTCCCAGCTGCTGCGAATCGTCTTGATCTGCTGCGCGATGAGCGCCATCGCGGCGCTCGTCTCGAGCAGGAAGTCGGCCGCCGCCTCCAGACAGGTCGCCAGGGTGCTCAGCCGCTTGCCGTTCGCGATCTCCATGGCCTGACTCGCCTCGTTGCCCGTTCGGTTCTGGGGGCAGATGTCGTAGGCCGGGGTGAGGGACAGGGCCCTGCCGTCCCAGAATGCGGCGTGGTTGCGGGCATGGTCGTCCGTGTTGCCGCAGAGCACGTTGAAGACCAAGCGGCCAAACATTTCGCGCAGGGTGTCCCTGGGCGACTGGAAACGCTGCCGAATGATTTCCGCCAGGTCGGCATAGCTCGCGTAGCGCGCCATCATCTCGTCCAGGCCGAAGAGCGTGAGGGCGGAGACCATGGCCTTGCGCCGCCACCCGTCATCCGTCTTCTCGCGGTCGAAACGCTCGATCAGCAGCACATCCTTGCCCGCGGCCCGCACCAGCCCGACAGGCGCGGCCGTGAGCCCGACCAGCGCTGCGAGGCGCATGGCGACGTATTCCGCCTTCACCACGTTGTAAGTGTCGTTCGCCGAGGAGAACTTGGCGATCAGCTTCCGCTCTCCGTCCTCGAGCATGCCCTTGGGCCGCGCGCCGCCGATGGAGCTGCCGTGGAAAAGGGCCTGGTCCAGGTCCGGGGTCAGCGGCAGCCCGGCATCGACCTTTTCCGCCGCCGTGAGCAGCTCCTCCAGGGTTGCCGACTGCGCCGCGCGGGGGAGGTAGTCGGTGGGCGAAGCCTGGAAATCCAGCGCCCCGATGCGGTCCGAACCGGATTCGAGCAGGTACGTCAGCTCGTCCAGCGTCCCGGTATCCGCGTCCCGCCCCTTCAGACCCAGGATGCGGTTGATGATCACGCGCCGTCCCCAGGCATCGGGCGACGCGTCGCGCAGGCATCCGGCCATGGTCAGGCCCGCTCCCGGCAGAATGGCGCCGCGCTCGAGCGGCAGCTCGGGCTCGTAGATGGGGATTGCATCCGGCCTCTCCAGGTAGCTGCGGCCGTAGTTGAAGGCCAGCCCGCCGCCATCGTGGCTGTCGCGGAATACGCGCCCCGCGACCACGGGTGCGGTCGCCCCGGGCAGCCAGATCCAGACATAGGCCTCGTCGCGGACAGGGCTAGAAGTCATCTTTCACCGCCTTCGCGCCGTGGCGCACGGCCTTGGGGAGCAGGGCCAGCCTGTCGCGCGCGAGCGCGAGATGCCTGGTCAGGGTCTCCGGCTCCGCATCGAACAGGCGGACGCCGACGATCGCGGCGACCTCGAACACGAGGCCGATGGAGCAGCCCATGTCACCCTTCTCGATCCTGCCGACGAGACCGCGCGTGACACCGGCCCGCTCGGCGACCTCCGCGATCGTCTGTCCGCGCTCGACGCGCGCGTTGTGGATCATCAGCCCGAGCAGCGTCGCCGCCTCGCGGGCGTAGCGCGAATATGTCCTGGTCGTTGGCTTGGGCATCTGCCCCTCCTGCGTGTTCCATTGGCGGGCAAGCCATGCCCGCCCCATGGAGAGGGTGGCAGAAACCAGCCATGGTGTCCATGGATGTTCCATAAAAAGAACATTTGGCTATATAATGATCGTTTTATGGATCATTCTTGGTTGGTGGAGAAGTCGCCAGGGGGCGACAGGCCTGGGCGCGGGTGCACCGTACCTCCCTGCAGGCGGTGCGAAGACAAAGGAAGCGCGGCCC
>NZ_ATHV01000008.1 GCF_000422205.1 Desulfovibrio sp. X2 | reverse complement strand
CTTCCCCGGGGCGCTCCTTTTGGCGGCTGTCCCGTCCCTGCGCCCGCCCGCGGCTAGCCTGGGCAGGGGCCGGGAAGGAAGATGCGGCGCAGCGCGGCCTGGATGGCCTCCTTCTCCACGGGCTTGGAGACGTAGTCGTCCATGCCCGCGGCCAGGAAGCGCTCGCGGTCGCCCTGCATGTCGTAGGCGGTCAGCGCGATGACCGGGATGGAGGCGACGTGGGCCAGCTCCGGCGAGGAGCGGATGAGGCGCGTGGCCTCCACGCCGTCCATGTCCGGCATCTGGATGTCCATGAGCACGCAGTCGAAGCTGCCGTGGCGCAGCGATTCGAGGACCTCGCGGCCCGAGGTCGCGCCGGTCACGTCGTGGCCCATGCGCCGGAGCATGAAGGACATGCCCACGCGGCCCACGCGCTCGTCGTCCGCAAGGAGGATGCGCAGGGGCGGCACGCAGGCCGCTTCCTCCCCGCCGTCCCCCGCGTCCCGGGCGCCGGTCGCGCCGGCCGCGCCGGTCGCGCCGGGCGCCGCGGGCGCGCCCGCGTCGGCCTGCAGCAAAATTTCCTGCGGCGTCTCCCCGTCCTCCCGGTGCACGCCCATGGGCAGCGAGAGGCGCATGGTCGTGCCCTTGCCCTCCTCGCTGTCCACCTCGATGCGGCCGCCCATGAGCTCCACGATGCGGCTGACGATGGCCAGGCCCAGGCCCGCGCCCTCGGCGCTGCGCGTGTAGGAGGTGTCGGCCTGGGTGAAGCGCTCGAAGAGGTAGGCGAGCTTGTCCTTGGGGATGCCCACGCCCGTGTCCGCGACCGCGATCTCGAGCATCCCCTTCTCTCCGCCCGCGTCCGGGGCGAAGGAGACGGACACGGAGATGGAGCCCGCCGGGGTGAACTTGACCGCGTTGCCCACGAGGTTGAAGAGCAGCTGCTGGATGCGCGCGTCGTCGCCGTAAAGGAGGCGCGGAACCGCCGGGGCCACGGCGATCTCGCAGGCGAGCCCCTTGTTCCGGCAGGGCAGGTCGAAGATGCGGGCCACGGCGGAGCACAGCTCCGCGATGTCGAAGGGGCCGGGGCGCAGGACGAGCTTTCCGGCCTCGATGCGCGAGAAGTCGAGGATGTCGGTGAGCAGCCCGAGCAGCCGCCTGCTGGCCTGCAGGGCGTACTCCGCGAACTGCCGCTGCTCGGGGTCGGAGGCCGAGTCGTGCAGGTTCTGGAGCATGCCCAGGATGCCGTTCAGCGGCGTTCTGATCTCGTGGCTCATGTTGGCCAGGAACTCGCTCTTGGCGCGGCTGGCGGCCTCGGCCTGCTCCTTGGCCAGGATCAGCTCCTCCTCGGCGAGCTTTCTCTGCTCCACCTCCGTGGCCAGCCGCCTGTTGGTCGCGGCGAGCTCCGTCACCAGGTTCTCCAGCCGCTCCTTGTGCTCGCGCAGCTCCTCGGTGCGCTTGTAGAGTTCGAGGAAGACGCGCACCTTGGCCAGCAGGATCTCCTGGTCGATGGGCTTGCTCAGGAAGTCCACGGCGCCGGAGCGGTAGCCCATGAACTCGTGCGCCTCGTCGGCGTAGACCGCGGTCAGGAAGATGATGGGGATGTCGCGGGTGCGGGCGTCGCCGCGCAGGTAGGAGGCCAGCTCGTAGCCGGACATGCCGGGCATCTGGACGTCGAGGACGGCCAGGGCGAAATCGTGGTGCAGGCACTGGCGCAGCGCCTCCTCCCCGTTCGCGGCCTTGACCACCTTGACGTTCAGGCCCGCCAGGAGGCTGCCCAGGGCGAGCAGGTTGGCCTCCTTGTCGTCCACGATGAGTATCTTCGGCGTGTTTTCCATGCGCTTCATCCGTGTTGGGCCGTTTCCCGCGGCCGTGTCTCGCCTCAGTCCGCCGGGCCGTCCCCGGAGAGGGTCCCCAGCAGGTCGCAGATGCCGTCGACGTCCAGCACCAGTTCCGGCTCGGCCAGCTCGAGCGCGGCCCGGGGCATGGTCGGGTGCTCGGCCCCGGCAGGGTCCTGGACCACTGTCCGGCCGCCGAGCTCCTTGATGCGCAAGAGTCCCTTCGCGCCGTCGCTGTTGGCCCCGCTGAGCACGATGCCCAGGAGCCCCTCGCCGTAGGTCTCGGCCGCGGACTCGAAGAGCACGTCTATGGAGGGGCGGGCGTAGTTGACCTTCTCGTCCGAGGACAGGGAGAAGGTCCGCGTCCGCTCCACCAGGAGGTGGTAGCCCGGGGGCGCGAAGTAGACGCGGCCCGGCAGCACGGGCTCCTTGTCCCTGCCCTCCTGCACCGGCAGCGGGCACAGCCTGTCGTAGTGGACGACGAAGAAGCCGTCCTGGTCCGGGTGCACGTGCAGGACCACGAGCAGGCTCGGCGCGAAGCCTTCCGGCAGCCTGGAGAGGATGGTCTCCAGGAGCCTGCCCCCTCCCGCGGAGGCGCCGATGGCCACTGCCCGGATCGCGGCGCGGCTCATGGCCGCCCCCCGCCGGGAGGCATGCCGCCCAGCACGCCGGGCCGCGGCGTGGCCCCGGCCACGAAATGCCTGCGGAAGATGCGCCACTTGGGGTTCACGGCCTGCAGCGACGCCTCCGCGTCCGAGCCCTTGCAGGACTCCTTGCTGCCCAGGCAGAGCAGGCCGCCCAGGGCCAGGCTGTCCATGAACAGGTTCAGCACCCGGTTCTGCAGGCTCTGGTCGAAGTAGATGAGCACGTTGCGGCAGACGATGAGGTGCATCTCGCCGAAGGCGCTGTCCGTGGCCAGGTTGTGGTGGGCGAAGGTGATGTTGCGCTTGAGCGAACCGTCGATGATCGCGGAGTCGTACTCGGCGTGGTAGTAGTCCGTGAAGGGCCTGCTGCCGCCCGCCTTCTGGTAGTTGGCAGTGGAGACGCGCATCTCGTCCATGGAGTAGATGCCCTCGCGGGCCTTGTCCAGCGCGGCGCGGCTCAGGTCCGTGGCGAAGATGGTGGCCCGGTCGTAGAGCCCCTCCTCCTTGAGCAGGATGGCCAGGGAGTAGACCTCCTCGCCCGTGGCGCAGCCCGCGTGCCAGATCTTGATGAAGGGAAAGGTGCGCAGCCTGGGCACGACCTCCTCGCGCAGCGCCGCGAAGAATCCCGGGTCGCGGAACATCTCGGTGACGGTCACGGAGAAGGCCTCCACGGCCTGGGAGAAGAACTCCTCGTCGCGCAGCAGGCGGGGGATCATCGCCCCCACGGTCTCGTGGTCCGTGCGCTGCATGAACTGCAGCACGCGCCGCTTGGCCGAGGCCTTGGAATAGTGGCGGAAGTCGTAGCCGTAGCGGCGGTAGATGCCCTCCAGGAGGAGGTCGATCTCGATGTCGTCTATCTGGTGTGCAAGCATGGCGGTCGCTTCGGCCTCCCGGTCCTAGCGGAAGAGCCAGACGCGCATCATGGACAGGAGCCTGTCCAGGTCCACGGGCTTGGCCAGGTAGTCGCTGGCCCCGGCCTCGATGCATTTCTCGCGGTCCTCGCGCATGGCCTTGGCGGTCAGGGCGATGACGGGCAGCTTCTCGAAGCGCTTGTCCGCGCGGATGCGCCGCGCGGTCTCGTAGCCGTCCATGACCGGCATCATCACGTCCAGGATGACCATGTCCACCTCGGGCGCGGCCGCGAGCACGTCCAGGGCGCGCTGCCCGTCCTCGGCCTTGAGCACGGTCACGCCGCGCTGCTCCAGGACGTGGGAGAGGGCGAAGAGGTTGCGCATGTCGTCGTCCACCAGGAGCACGGTCTTGCCCTTCAGCTGCGCGTCCTTGTCGTGCAGGCTGACGATGGTCTCGCGCTTGACGCGCGGCAGCCGCTTGACCACCTGGTGCAGGAACAGCGCCGTCTCGTCCAGCAGCCGCTCCTCGGACTTGACCCCCTTGATGATGATGGAGTCGGCCAGGGTGCGCAAGAGCCCCTCCTCCTTGCTCATCTCGCGGCCCGTGTAGACGATGACCGGCGGCACGGAGACGTCCGGGTCGTTCTGCAGCCGCGTCAGGAGCTCGAAGCCGCTCATGTCCGGCAGTCCCAGGTCCAGGATCACGCAGTCGAAGTGCTTTTCGCGCAGGGCCTTCATGGCCTCGGCTCCGGAGGGGGCCTCCTCGATGCGCACGTCCATGTCGCCCACGAGGGCCACGATGGCGGTGCGCATGTCCGGGTTGTCCTCGATGAGCAGGAGGTCCTTTATCTCCCGCTTCATGAACGACTCGAGCCCGGCGACGACCTCCTCCAGCGCCTCGCGCTGCGCGGGCTTTTCCAGGTAGCCCACGGCGCCCCTGCGCATGGCCTCGGAGGGATTCTCCACGCCGGACATGACGTGCACCGGGATGTGGCGCAGGGCCGGGTCCTGCTTCAGCTCCTCCAGGACCTCCCAGCCGTCCATGCCGGGCAGCCGGATGTCCAGGATGACGGCGCTGGGCGAGTGGCTGGCCGCGAGGGCGAGCCCCTCCTCGCCGGTCTGCGCGGCCAGGGCGCGCAGCCCCTTGCGGCGGCACTGGTCCACGAGGATCCTGGCGAAGGCCTCGTCGTCCTCGACGATCAGGATGGAGCGCTCGCCCTGCGCGAGCACGTCGCGGTCGTCGGGCACGAAGGGCGGGAAGGGACCGGTGCTGCGGGGGGCTGCCGGGCGGACGGCCTCGGGCTTCGCCGCCGAGCGCGGGGCGGGCCGGGCCGGTGCGGTCTGGCCCGACGCCTGGCCCGCCGCCTGGCCCGACGCCTGGCCCGCTTCCTGGTCCGCGGGCAATTCCGGCGGCAGGTACAGCGTGAAACGCGAGCCCTCGCCGGGAGCGCTCTGCAGGACGATCTCCCCGCCCAGCAGGCGGGCCAGCTCGCGGCAGATGGACAGCCCGAGCCCTGTGCCGCCGTACTTGCGCGAGGTGCCGCCCTCGGCCTGCTGGAAGGCCTCGAAGATCTCCTCGTGCTTGTCCTCGGAGATGCCGATGCCCGTGTCGGCCACGGTCACGCCGAGCGCCAGGGCCGGATCCTGCCCCGCGCGCCTGAGCCTGGCGTCGGGCCTGGGACGGTGGAAGCTGACGGTGACGGAGCCCTGCGCCGTGAACTTGAGGGCGTTGGAGAGGAAGTTGCGCAGGATCTGCTCGGTGCGCTGCCGGTCCGTGCGGATGCTCTCGGGGAGTCCGGGCTCGAGCTCGACGGCATAGACGAGCCCCTTCTCCTCGACCATGGTCCGGAAGAGCTCGAGCGAGGCGGCCAGCTCGCCCGGGGTCACGTCCTCGACCGAGAGGACCATCTTGCCCGCCTCGATCTTCGAGAGGTCCAGGATGTCGTTGATGAGCGACAGGAGGTCGTTGCCGCTCCTGTGGATGACCCGGGCGAACTCGAGCTGGGTGTCGCTCAGGTTGCCCTCGGGGTTGTCCATGAGGTTGCGCGAGAGGAGCAGCAGGCTGTTCAGCGGGGTGCGCAGCTCGTGGCTCATGTTGGCCAGGAATTCGGATTTGTAGCGGCTGGAGCGGTCGAGCTCCACGGCCTTGCGCTCGAGCCCGCGGCGGATGTCCTCGAGCTCGAGGTTCTTGAGCGCCATCTCGCTCTTGTTCTTCTCCAGGAACTCGTTCTTCTCCTCGAGCTCCTCGTTGATGGCCTGCAGCTCCTCCTGCTGCTGCCTGAGCTCCTCCTCGCTGGCGCGAAGCGCCGCGCCCTGCTGCTCCAACTCCTCGTTGGAGGCGCGCAGCTCCTCCTGCTGGGCCTTCAGGCGCTCGTTCAGCAGGCGCGACCCCTCGAGGAGCTCGCGCAGGCGCGCCTGGGCCGCGGCCGTGTGGCAGGCCACGCCCAGCGCCCAGGCCACGGTGCGCAGGAACTCGAGCTTGAGCTCGGCGAAGGCGGCGAAGGAGCCGAGCTCGAGCACGCCGATGACCCGGCCGTCGTAGAGGAAGGGCACGGCCACGATGTGGCGCGGCAGGGCCGAGCCCAGCGCCGAGCTGACCCGGACGTAGTCCTCGGGCACGTCGCTGGCGCCGACCATGCGGCCCTCTGCGGCCGCCTGGCCCAGCAGCCCCTCGCCGGGAGCGAACGAGCGCACGGTGGCCTCGGGGTCCACGGCGTAGCCCGCGAGCAGGGTGAAGTCCTCGCCCTCCAGGCGGGTGTAGAGGGCGCCCACCTGGGCGTCGAGGTAGGTCGCCAGATAGGCGACGATCTCGCGGCCGAGGGCGTGGATCTCCTTCTCGCCCACGAGCAGGGCGGCCAGCTCGTTGCGGCCGGTCTTGAACCACAGCTCGCGCTGCTGCGCCTCGGCCCCCTCGCGCAGGGACTCGGACATCCTGTTCAGGGCCAGGCCCAGGGCGTCGCGCTCTCCGGCCAGGGGGTCGTGGCGGCCGTACTCGCCGGAGGCGATGGCCTCGGCCAGCTCGATCTTGCTCTTCAGGCTCTGGCGCATGATGCGGAAGGAATCGAAGAGTTCGCCGATCTCGTCGTCGCGCGCGACCTCCACGTCCTCGCCCGGGTCGCCCTGGGCCACGCGGCGGATGCGGGCCACCACCTCGGCCAGGGGCGCGGCCACCTGCCGCGCGCTGACCACGGCCACGGTGACGCCGAAGAGGGTGGTCAGGGCCAGGAGGATGCCCATGATCAGGTAGGCCCGCCCGCGCTCGACCCCGGCGTCGGCGATGTACTGCGTCGCCTCGCGCTGGGCGAAGTCGATCATGGTCACGGTCTTGGAGAGCGCTATGCCGAGGCTCGCGTGGGCGTCGTCGCGCGTGGCGGTCAGGTCGGCGAACCTTTTCTCGCGGAACACGTGCAGCACCTCGGCCACGCGCCTGCGGCTCTCGGCGAAGGCATCCTGGGCCGCGCGCACGTCCTGCAGGTCGCCCCGGTAGCGCTCCGTGACCTGCGAGAAGAACTGCTGCACGGCCTCGTTCTGGCGGTCGATGGTGCGCGAGGCGTCGATGATCGTGTCCGGCCCGGCGTCCTGGTCCATGCGGTCGACCTGCCCGTCGATGACGTGCAGCGCCTTCTGGATGCCGAGCATGGCCTTGCTGACCGCGAAGGGATGGTCGTAGAGGTCCTGCGTTATCTGCGCCAGGGTGCGGATCTGGAAAAACGAGACGGCGCCCACGAGCACCGTCAGACAGATCATTACCAGGAAGCCGGTCTTGAGCTTCGTGCCGATGGAGAAGTCGTCCAGTCTCTTCATGCGTCCGTCCGTTCCGCCTGCCGTTGCCCGGAGATTCATGGGAAGTCCCGCCCGCCCGAGCGGAATCCAGACTGAATATCTATATAATTGCGGGCAAAAGCTCAACGGAACCCCGGCGGCTTTTTTTCCCGCATCCGTCCCCGACGCCCCTTTTCCGCATCCTGCGGGGGGAAATATTCTTCACATTGTCGACATCCCGGATTTGTTCAGCACGCACTTTACAAGCTTTGGTCTGGAATTATCTCATGAGGACTACGGGTTGGTTGTTGGCTACCTGTGACGGATACGGTATGGGCATCCTGCGCCGCGCTGCGGGCATTCAACCTCTGAACAGGACGTCGCATGACAAACACCGCGCCTCGGAAACCTACCTTTTACGTCGGCATCGGCGCCTCCGCCGGCGGCCTTGACCCCCTCGAAACCCTTTTCGCGAACATGCCCGACGACACGGGCATGGCCTTCATCGTCATCCAGCACCTCTCCCCGGACTTCAAGAGCCTCATGGACGAGATCCTCTCCCGGCATACGTCCATGAAGATCAACCGGGCCGAGAACGGCATGGAGGTTCTGGCCGACGAGATCTACCTCATTCCGCCCAAGAAGGAGATGGCCATCTCCGGCGGCCGCCTGCTGCTCACGGACAAGGACCCGGACGGCCCGAGCATGCCCGTGGACGTCTTCTTCCGCTCCCTGGCGGCCGACGCGGGCAACCGCGCCGTGGGCATCGTCCTCTCGGGCAGCGGCTCGGACGGCTCGCGCGGCATCCGGGATATCCGGGCCCAGGGCGGCCTGGTCATCGTGCAGAGCAGCGAAACCGCCCATTTCGACGGCATGCCCGGCAGCGCGGTGGAGACCGGCGAGGTGGACGCGGTGGCCGCGCCCGAGGACATGCCGGCCATCCTGACCCGTTACTCGCTGGACTTCGGCAAGCCGGCCGGCCCCCTGGCCCCGCCCCCGCCGGAAGACGCCTACGACTCCGTGCTCGCCCTGCTGCGCGAAGCCTTCAAGCTCGACTTCGCGCTCTACAAGAAGGCCACCATCAACCGCCGCATCGAGCGCCGCATGGCGATGCTCAAGCTGGACACGCTGCACGACTACATCGCCGTGCTCTCCGGCAACAGCGACGAGCTCGAGAACCTGTACAAGGACCTGCTCATCGGCGTGACCTCGTTCTTCCGCGACTACGACGCCTTCAAGACGCTCGAGCGCGTCATCTCCCGCCTGCTCCAGGAGCAGGCCGCACCGCGTCACGAGTTCAGGATATGGGTCCCGGCCTGCGCCACGGGCGAGGAGGCATACTCCCTGGCCATGATCGCGCGCGAGGCCCTCGACGCCGCGCAGTCGCCGATCGATCTCAAGGTCTTCGCCACCGACGTGCACAAGGAATCCCTGGCGCGCGCCGCGCAGGCCCTCTATTCCAAGACCTGTCTCAACGACCTGCCCCTGCACTACCTGGAGAAGTATTTCATCAACCTGCCGGACGGCGGATTCCAGGTCTCGGCCGAGATCAGGCGCCTGGTCATCTTCGCGGAGCAGGACCTGCTGCGCGACCCGCCCTTCACCAAGCTCGACCTCATCAGCTGCCGCAACTTCCTCATCTATCTGCAGTCCGCGGCCCAGAAGAAGATCTGCTCGCTCTTCCACTTCGCCCTGAAGCCCAAGGGCGTGCTCTTCCTCGGGCCGAGCGAGACGCTCGGCGACCTCGCGGACGAGTTCGACGTCCTGGACCAGCATTGGAAGATCTTCCGCAAGAAACGCGACGTGCGCCTGCCCATCGGCCCCCGCTTCCCCCTGTCCACGGCCCCGGTCCTGGCCGGACGGGCGCGCCAAAACGCCGCCCCCATAGGCGTGGACCAGCGCCTGCTGCGCGCCTACGACTCCATCCTGGACCGCTATATGCCCACCGGGGTGCTGGTCAACGAGCGCAAGGAGATCATCCACGCCTTCGGCCAGATCAGGAACTTCCTCTTCATCCCCGTCGGCCGGGTGAGCCCGGACGTCCTCTCCATGATCGAGGGCGACGCGCGCATCGCCCTGGCCTCGGCCTTCCAGCGGGCCGTCAAGACCCAGGAGGCCGTGACCTACCACAGCGTGAAGATGGGCACGCCCGACCAGCACTTCCCGGTGACCCTTCGCGTGGAGCCCATCAACGACAGGATATCCGGCGAGGGGTACTACCTCGTCACCTTCGTCGAGGAGCGCCCCCTGAGTCCGGAGGTGCAGGACAAGAGCAAGGCCTTCGACGCGAGCACGCACTCGCGCGAGCGCATCGAGGAGCTGGAGCGCGAGACCCAGAACCTGCGCGAGAGCCTGCAGTCGACCATCGAGGAGCTGGAGACCTCGAACGAGGAGCTGCAGGCATCCAACGAGGAGCTCATCGCCTCCAACGAGGAGCTGCAGAGCACCAACGAGGAGCTGCACTCGGTCAACGAGGAGCTCTACACGGTCAACGCGGAGTACGAGACCAAGATCCGCGAGCTGACCGAGCTCAACGCGGACCTGGACAACCTCATGCGCAGCACGGACATCGGGACGCTGTTCCTGGACGACAAGCTGCGCATCCGCAAGTTCACGCCCCCGGCCACCAAGGTGCTGAACATCCTGCCCCAGGACGTGGGGCGGCCCTTCCAGCACATCTCCCACACCCTGCAGGGGCTCGATCTCCTGCCCGTGCTGCGCAAGGTCGTCTCCTCCGGCCTGCCCGAGGAGATCGAGGCGCGCCAGGCGGAGGGCACCTGGTACCTGCTGCGCGTGCTGCCCTACCTCGACGAGAACAGGAAGGCGGCGGGCGTGGTCGTGACCATGCTCGACGTCACGCGCCGCCGCGAGACCGAGGAGGCCTTGCGCGAGAGCGAGTCGCAGCTGCGCTACCTGTTCGAATCCATGGACCAGGGCGCCCTGTTCCAGGACGCCGCGGGCCGCGTCATCCGGGCCAACTTCGCGGCCACCGAAATCCTCGGCATTCCCCTGGACATGCTTGTCTCCCGGGCCTCCGACAGCCCGCAGTGGCGGGCCCTGCGCGAGGACGGCTCGGCCCTGCCGCCCGAGGAGCAGCCGGCCATGATCGCGCTCTCCACGGGCCGCGAGGTGCGCGACGTGCTCATGGGCGTGCACAACCCGCGCCGCGACGCCTGCCGCTGGATCGTGGTCAGCGCCGTGCCGCAGTTCAGGGAGGGCGAGGACAAGCCGTTCCAGGTCTACACCATCTTCGAGGACGTGACCGCGGACCGGGAGCGCGAGGACTCGCTTCGCCGGGCCAAGGAGGAGGCGCAGGTCGCGAGCGCGGTCAAGAACGAGTTCCTGGCGACCATCAGCCACGAGATCAGGACGCCGCTGAACGGGGTCATGGGCATGCTCCAGATGGCGCTCGGCACCAGGCTCGACGCGGAGCAGCGCGACTACCTGAACACGGCCCTGGCCTCCAGCCGCAACCTCCTGCAGATCCTCTCGGACATCCTGGACATCTCCAAGATCGAGGCAGGCGCTCTGCGCATCGAGAAGGAGCCGTTCGATCTCCAGGCCGTGCTCAAGCCCGTGCTCGGCGCCTTCACCAACGAGGCCGCGCGCAAGGGGCTCACCCTGACCTGCTCCGTGGACCCGGCCCTGCCGCGCCACTTCAGGGGCGACGCCGGGCGCCTGCGCCAAGTGCTCTTCAACCTGGTGGGCAACGCCGTGAAGTACACGCAAAACGGCGGAGTGAGCCTGGAGATATATCCCCTGCCCCGGTGCCCCCAGCCCGGCTTCATCAGCCTGCACATGAGCGTCACGGACACGGGCGTCGGCATCCCGGACGACAAGCTCGGCTCCATCTTCGAAGCCTTCACCCAGCTCGAGGGGGCCTACACGCGCACGCACAAGGGCACGGGCCTCGGGCTGGCCATCGTCAAGAAGCTCGTCAACCTCATGGGCGGCAGCCTGCTCGTCACCAGCGAGGTGGGACAGGGAACCGAGGCGCACATCACCCTCTGCCTGAAGCCCGCGAGCCCGGATGAGGTCGCGGCCGTCGCGAAGGACCGCATCGCCGCCGCCGAAGGCGAGCTCAAGAAACGGCGCATCCTGGTGGTCGAGGACGAGGCGGTGAACCGCAAGGCGCTCATGCATTTCCTGGCCAGGCTCGGCCAGGAGGCGGTGGGCGTGGAGAACGGCCTGAAGGCCCTGGACGTCCTGGCCCGACAGAGCTTCGACGCCGTGTTCATGGACATCCAGATGCCGGAGATGGACGGCCTGGAGACCACCCGGCGCATCCGCGAGGACGGCCACGGCAAGTGGAACCCGGACATTCCCATCGTGGCCCTCACGGCCCACGCCATGTCCGGGGACACCGAGCGCTTCCTCGCGGCGGGCATGACCCACTACATATCGAAGCCCGTGGAGCTGGACGAGCTGCGCGCCACGCTGCTGCAGCTCATGCCGGACGACGACTAGGCGGGATCATCCGGCCGCTGCATGCGCAAAGGGCCGCGCGCCTGTCCGGCGCGCGGCCCTTTTTCCGCCGCGCTCGCGCGGCGGCCCGCGCGACCAGGCTCCGTCAGGCCGCGCCCTCGGCCCGCGCGGCGGCGAACTCCACGAGCCGCTGCACGTCCAGGATCAGGGAGATGCTGCCGTCGCCGTTGATGGTGGTGCCCGAGATGAAGGCGACGTTCCGATACATCTCGTCCAGGCTCTTGATGACCGCCTGCTGCCGCCCGACGACCTTGTCCACGGCCAGGCCGATCTCCGTTCCCCCCACCTCCGCCACCACGATGCGCTCGTAGTCCGGCCGCTCCTCCGCGACCCCGAAGAGGGCGCGCAGGTTGACGCAGGGCAGGAGCCTGCCCATGCGCTCGATGACCCCGACCACGGGGTGGTCCTGGCCGCAGGGGCGCTCCTGGAAGCCGCGCAGCGCCGTGAGGGGCACGATGTAGGAGCCCGAGCCGATGAGCACGCAGAAGCCGTCGATGATGGCCAGGGTCAGCGGCAGGCGGACGGTCAGGACGACGCCCTTGCCGGGCTCGCTGTCGATCTCCATCTTGCCGCGCAGGGCCTCGATGGAGCGCTTGACCACGTCCATGCCCACGCCGCGTCCCGAGAGGTCCGAGACCTTCTCCGCGGTGGAGAAGCCCGGCTCGAAGATGAGGTTCAGGAGCTCCTTGCGCTCGAGCTCGGCCTCCGGCGCTATGAGCCCCATGGCCTGGGCCTTGCGCCTGATCTTCTCCTGGTCGAGCCCCTTGCCGTCGTCGCTCACGCGGATGACCACCTCGCCGCTCACGTGGCCCGCCCACAGGCGCACGGTGCCCTGCTCGGCCTTGCCCGCTGCGGCGCGCTCGGCGGGCGACTCGATGCCGTGGTCCAGGCTGTTGCGCAGGATGTGCACCAGGGGGTCCTTCAGGCGGTCGATGACCGTCTTGTCGAGCTCGGTGTCCCCGCCCTCGGCCACGAACTCCACGTTCTTGCCGAGCGAGGCGCTCACGTCGCGCACCAGGCGTCGCAGGTTGCCGTAGACCGTGCCGATGGGCAGCATGCGCAGCCCGAGCGCGTTGTCGCGCATGGCGTCGGTGAGGCGCTGCAGGTCCTCGGCGATCTGGGCCAGGACGGCGCGGTCCAGCGCCTTGTCCACGGCCTGGCTCAGCCGGGACTGGATGATGACCATCTCCCCGACCATGTTCACGAGGTGGTCCAGGCGGCTCGCATCCACGCGGATGCTGGAATCGCCGCGCCCGGCAGAAGCGGCCTCCGCGGCCTTGGGCGCGCGGCGCCGTTCCAGCTTCTCGCGCAGGGAGCGGCGCAGCAGCTCGGGCAGCCCGTCTTCGCAGGCGGCATCCCGGCATTCGCCCGCCACGGCGGCCAGCCGGTCCAGGTCGTCCCTGCGCGGGCGGCCGTCGCCGACATGCTCCACGCGCACGGCCCCGCCGTCGTCCACGAAGAGGAAGACGTCGCGCACGGCGTTCTCGCCCTGCCCCGTGGCCAGGAGCACGTCCCACCAGCCGTGGGGCCGCTCGGGGTCGTGCTCCGCGAGCGGAGCGGGCTCGCCGGGATGAAAGACCACCACGCTCTCGCCCAGGCCGCAGAGCTCCTCGATCAGGCCCAGGGGGTCGCATCCGGTGACGAAGGAGTCGGGCGTGGGCCGGTAGCGCACCCAGAAGGTGGCCTCCCGGTGCGCGCCGTGCTCCCCCGCGGGCTCGGCCGCGAGGTCCGCCCCGGGGGGGCAGGCGTCCTTGCCCGGGGATTCGAGGAGCCGGGCCAGGCGGGCCAGGAGGGCGTCCGAGGCCTCGGTCAGCCCCGCGCCGTCCTGACTCGTGCCGAGCAGGGCCTGGATGTGGTCCTTGGCCTCGAGCGCGATGCCGAGCAGCTCCGCGGAGAGGGGCAGGGTATTGCTGCGCACGCGGTCGAAGGCGGTCTCGAGGTCGTGGGTGAAGCGGGCTATCTCGGCGAAGCCGAACATGGCGCCCGAGCCCTTGATGGTGTGCAGGTCGCGGAAGGCGCGGGCCACCTTGTCGGCGTCGCAGGGGTCCCCCTCGAGCTCGAGCAGGGTCTCCTCGAGGTCGGCCAGGAGCTCGCGCACCTCTTCGCGGAAGATGTCGACCGGATCGTGTTCCTGCATCATGCCGCGCTCCTCATCGCGCCGGGCACAGTTCGGCGAGCCCGGTCCACGCGGCCGCGCGGCAAAGATGCGGGGGCAGGTCGGGCAGCAGGCGGAGGGGCAGGCCGCGCCGGGCGAAGTCGGCCTGCGCCGCGCGCACGAGCTCGAAGAAGGACATGTCCGCCCGCGCGACCCCCGCGAAGCTCGCCTCCACGGCCTCGCCGCCCGCAAGGGCCCCGAGGAGCCGTGCCTTCAGCTCCGCGGCCTCGGCCACGGTGCAGTCGCCGGTAAACTCGATGCGCATCTCTCCCCCCTTCCCGTCCGGTCGGGTCCGTTTGCCGTCCCTTCTTGCGCGGGAGACCGCCTAGGCGGCCGAAGCCCTGTCGCCAGGGGCGTCCTCCCCGCCCTCCCCGGCCTCGTCGCGGCGCAGGGAGAGGCCGTCCAGGGCCAGCACCTCGTCGGTGCTGAAGACCCGGGCGATGTCCAGGACGATCAGGAAGCGGTCCTCGTGGCGGGCGATGCCCTTGATGAAGTCCACCTTGATCCCGGTGCCCATGCGCGGCGGCGGGTCGATCCTGGCGGAGTCGATCTCCAGCACCTCCTTGACCGAGTCGGCGATGACGCCGACGGCCGAGGCCTTCTCCCCGCGCGCGATCTCGAGGATCACGATGCGGGTGTTCAGCGTGCGCTCGGCCGCGGGCATGCCGAACTTCAGGCGCAGGTCCACCACGGGCACGGCGCTGCCGCGCACGTTGACCACCCCGCGCATGTACTCCGGAGTCTGCGGGATGCGCGTGATGTCCGTCATGTCCAGGATCTCGCGCACCGAATAGATGTCCAGGGCGAAGTGCTCCCTGTCCAGGGTCAGCGTCAGGAAACGCTGCAATGTCTCGCTCTCGTGCTCGCTCATGGCTCTTCCTCGCGTATGCGGGCGCGGCCGGGAGTCCGGCCGCGGCCCTCGTGCCCGGCGCTAGTACCGCTCGAAGGCGTTGTCGTCGATCTCGTCGTCCAGGCGCAGCTTCACCGCCGCCCGCTTCGGGGCCGCCTGCTTCTTCAGGGCGGGAGCCGGAAGCCTTTCCTGGGCCGGGGCCTTGCGATGCCGCCGGGCGAGGGCCGCGCGCGGGGCCGGGGCGGCGGCGCTGGCCGAGTCCGTGGTGAAGAAGGAGATGGACGACTGCAGCTCCTCGGCCTGGCTCGAGAGCTCCTCGGCCGTGGAGGCCAGCTCCTCGGAGGCCGAAGCGTTCTGCTGGATGACCTGGTCGAGCTGCTGCAGGGCCTGGTTGACCTGCTCGGCGCCGACGTTCTGCTCCTGGCTCGTGGCCGAGATCTCCTGCACGAGGTCCGCGGTGCGCTGGATGTCGGGCACCAGCTTCTCGAGCAGGCTGCCCGCGCGCTCGGCCACGGCGGTGGACTCGGCGGAGAGCTTGTTGATCTCCGCGGCCGCGCCCTGGCTGCGCTCGGCCAGCTTCCTGACCTCCGCGGCCACCACGGCGAAGCCCTTGCCGTGCTCGCCCGCGCGCGCGGCCTCCACGGCGGCGTTCAGCGCCAGGAGATCGGTCTGGCGCGCGATCTCCTCGATGATCGAGATCCTGCCCGCGATCTCCTTCATGGCCGCCACGGTCCTGGTCACGGCCTCACCGGACTCGCGCGCGTCCTGGGAGGCCTTGGTGGCGATGGCCTCGGTCTGGCGCGCGTTCTCCGCGTTCTGGTTGATGGACGAGGCCATCTCCTCCATGGAGGAGGAGCACTCCTCCACGGCCGAGGCCTGCTCGGACGCGCCCTGCGACAGGCTCTCCGAGCTGCTGCTCATCTCCTCGCTGCCCGCGGCCACGTTCTCCGCGCCGTTCTGCACGTCGTTCACGATGTTCGTGAGCCTGTCGATCATCTCGGCGATGGAGCGCATGAGGGCGTCCTTGTCCGAGCGCTCCTTGACCGCGATGCGCAGGTCGCCCTCGGAAAGGATGCCGAGCTTCTGGGCCACGTCGGCCTCGGCCGCGGCCACGGCGCGCATGGAGTCGGCCATCACGCCGATCTCGTCCTTCTGCTCGAGGGCGAGCGTGCCGCTCAGGTCGCCCCGGGACAGGGACAGGGCGAAGTCCGCGCACTGCCGGACCCCGCGCGAGATGAGCCGGGAAAGGACGAGGCCGATGAGAAGCCCGAGCGCCGCGGCCGCCCCGATGATGCTGACCATGACCAGGCGCGACTGCCGGTAGGTCTTCTCGGCGGACGCCGCCGTGTCCGCGGCCTGCAGGCGGTTCTCCTCGGAGAGCTGCCCGAGCAGGTCGTTGGACTCGGCGGAGAGCCGCGCGCCGTCGCCGACCAGGAGCTGGATCCCGCCCGGCTTGTCGCCGGCCTGGAACAGGTCCATGGCCTTGTGCACGGCGTCCTGGTAGCCCGCGAAGGCGGGCTTGAACTTCGCCAGGAGCTCCCTCTCCTTGCCGGAGAGATTCCCGGCGGCATACTCGTCGAGGGTCTTGTGCAGGTCGGCCACGCTGTCATCGGCCTTCTTGCGGAAGGCGGCCATGTCGGCCGCGTCGTCGCTCACGGCCATGCGGTAGGCGTTGCGGGCGAAGTGCAGCAGGTCGATGTTCGCCGAGTCGATGGCCATGATGGGATGCAGGTCGTCGTTGACCACGCCGGTCAGCAGGCCGTTTATCTCTCCCATGTCGCTCACGCCGATGAACCCCACTCCGCCCATGAGCAGAAGCAGGAGTATGTAGCTGCCAAGAAGCTTGGTGCCGATGTTGCGATCGTTGAGCCACTGCATGAGGCTCCCTCCTCGTTGACTGTAGCGCCTCGGGGCGGCGCCCGGGTTCCCCGGGCAGGTCGTCCTGCGTTCTGCGCGCCCCGTCCCCCGTGCTGCGGAGCGCGTCCGAATCACTCCCCCTGCGCCCGGGCCGGACCCGATGTCCGTGGCCCTGGCGGCCGCCCGCAGGCTGCGGCCGCCGACGCACTCAGCGCAAGGCTCCCCCGCCGGCACCGGCGCAGTATCCGGCCTTGCCGGTGCGCCGCCGCACGCTCCAGGAAGCCTCGCGCTCCTGAAAACTTTCTGCCTGAACATTCAGACAAGACAAATGACGTTTTCCCCCTGCCACGCACGCCCATTTTGCGAAGGCGTGACCGGAATCCCTGCCCCACACGGGTATCGCGGCCTGGTGAGGCAGCAAAGGCAAGAACCAATATCCACCCTGAATTACTTGATTATGTTTGCAGATGAAACAGGGTGAGTCAATACAAATCCGAGGAGAATGGGTGATTTTTTCGCGTCGCATTCAAACCGTTCAGCAGGTCCAGCTCCCCTTCCCGTGGCCTCTCCGGCCCTGCGCCTCAATCCCTGCGGAGACCTTTCCCGGAACATTTACTGAACGGCGGTACAGTCTGCGAAGCAAGAAAAGGAAGGCACGGAGAAGGCGAACCCAGGGAGGGTTCCCGCGCGGGAATCCTCCCTGGGGAGACGGATCACGGCCGGGCGGCCGGGCCGCCCGGCACGCAACGGGAAGCGGTCCGGCCTCAGGCGGCCGGGGCGCTGCGGCTGCGCACGGAGCCGATGAGGGCCAGGGCCTCCTGCGGGGGGCGGCGCTCTATGCGGCGGTACTCGCGGCAGTCGGGCGTGCGCTCGACGAGCCCCAGGTCGCACAGCCAGCGCCTGAGCAGCACGTGGTCGCCGAAGAGGTGGCCGGACTTGAGGCAGCCGTCGATCTCCGGCTCCGTGAGCACGCGGCGCGCGGGCAGCGCGGCCCACAGGACCCACAGGCAGGCCGCCCGCTGGCCGTGCTTGCCCGGCCAGCGCACCAGGCGCCCTTCGGCGTCGAAGAAGCGCAGCAGGCGGCGCAGGCGCGCCGGGTCCACGGCGGGGGCGGCGGCTTCGGGCCCGGCGTCGGCCGGTGCACCCGGCACGGCGGGCGCGGTCTGGGCGCGGAAGTGCTGGAAGTTGCGGCAGCCCGCGGAGCGCGCGAGCATGTTCAACAGCTCGAGGTGGCTCGGGGTCGTCTCGCGCGCGGCGAGCTGCCCCTTGAGCGAGCGGGCCAGGGCGGAGATGTCGCCCACGAAGTACGGCAGCGGTGTTCTGGGCATGGCTTATCCCTCTGACGTGCCGTTCCGCGGCTGCGGACGCCGGTGGTCGCCGTCTTCCGACCAGGCACGGGATAAGGTGTCTGCGGAAAGGAAAACGCGGCAGGTTTAGCTCCCCTTGCGGGGCGGCGACGCCTCGGTGAACTGCCGACCAGGCCCCGGCATACGCCAGGCGGGGCCGCCGCGCAAGGGCTGTGCGTTTTTTTACGCCGGAAAGCAGCGCGCGGCAGGGCCGCGGCCGGGAAGACGCCCGCAGCGGGCCCCGGAGGGCCGCCTTTTTTCGTCTCCCTCCTTCCCACACCCGTGCCGCTGCGATACGCTCCCGGCAATCTGTGAAGAACCCCGGAACCCCGAACAAGCAAAGGAGACGACCATGAGCATCGACACGAAGACTTTCGCGAACGCCTTGCGGGACACCATGCCGCAGTGCCTCGCGAGCATGGATGACGCGGAGAAGGTGATGACCGTGATGTCCACGGTCATCACCAACGCCCTCAAGAACCAGGACACGGTCTATTTCGAGGGCATCGGCGAGTGGCGCAGCGAGCTTGCGGACGGGCGGAAGAAGGTGATCTTCACGCCGGACCGCATCCTCATGGACGCCGTCAACGAATAGACTGTCCACGGGACGGATTCCCGCGCCGGTTCACTCCTGCTTCAGCACCGTTCCCTCGCTCAGCCGGTCTGCGCTTCCCCTTCGCCCTTCCTGCGCCCGTTCCCGAGGCACGCACGAGAGCCCCTTCCGCGCCGTCGTACGGCAGAGGCGGAAGGGGCGCTCCCGTTCCGGGCCGAAGCCCGTGCCCGCCTCGGCCGAAGGCCGCCTCAGGCGGGCGCGGCCAGGGAGGCCAGGGCCGCGTCGAGGTCGGGCATGAGGTTCAGGAACTTGTCGAGGGAGGTCAGGCGCAGCACGCCGGTCACGGCCTTGGACTGGCCGAAGAGGACGAGCGTCTTGCCCTTGGCCGCGAGCCGCGACTTGGCGGCGATGAAGGCCGAGAGCGCCGTGGAGTCCACGAACTCGATGTCCGAGATGTCGATGACCAGGTGGTCCGGCCTGGCCTCTATGAGCTCCACCAGGGCCTGCTTGAACTCGTTGCTGACGTCGAAGCGCAGGTCCTTGGTCTCGGGCCGGGCCACGATGCAGTTGTCGTGCTCGGTGACGTGCAGGTTGATGCTCATCTGGCGTATGTCCCCATGAGTTCGGCCCGGGCCAGGATATGCCCTTGCATGGCCGAAAGCAGTTGCTTCTTGGTGGCGCCCTGCGGCAGGTCCAGGACCGCGTCCAGGGCGAAGAGCTTGAAGAAGTAGCGGTGCCTGCCGCCGGGCGGGCAGGGCCCGCCCCAGCCCTGTCGGCCCCAGGAGTTCTTCCCGTCGCGGCCGGGCTCCCCGGCCGGGCCCGCGTTCTCCGGCAGGCCGGTGCTGTCCGCGGGCAGGTTGAAGACGATCCAGTGCACCCAGTCGCCCACGGGCGCGTCCGGGTCGTCCACGAGCAGGGCCAGGGAGACGGTCCCCGTCGGCGCGCCCTTCCAGGCGAGTGCGGGCGAGACGTCCTCGCCGTCGCACGAGAAGCGGGCGGGGATGGGCGAGCCGGACGCGAAGGCCGGGGAGGTGATGGTCAGGGACATGGCGCCCTCCGGGCTGGTCGGCTGTGCCGCCCCTGCGGGCAGACCGGCGGACAGGTCCGCAGACAGGCCCGCGAGCAGGAAAAGGGCGGCGGTCATCGCCACCCTTAGCACGTTCGGGAGGGAAGCGCCATGCGGCCGCACGATTATTTCCCCACGTGCGCCCTGTAGGCCTGCACGGTGTTGGACATGAGCATGGCGATGGTCATGGGCCCCACGCCGCCGGGCACCGGGGTCATGGCCGCCGCCTTGTCCTTCATCCCCGCGAAGTCGCAGTCGCCGAAGAGCCCCTCGTCCGTGCGGTTCATGCCCACGTCCACGACCACGGCGCCCTCCTTGACCATGTCCGCGGTGATGAACTTCGCGCGTCCGATGGCCGCGAAGACGAAGTCCGCGCGGCGGACCTCGCCCGCCAGGTCCGCGGTGCGCGAGTGGCAGACCGTGACCGTGGCGTCGCCGTACTCGCCCGGCCGCATGAGCATCATGGCCAGCGGCTTGCCCACGATGTTCGAGCGGCCCACGACCACGGCGCGCCTGCCCCGCGTGGGCAGCCCGTAGCGGCGCAGAAGCTCGATGCAGCCCGCGGGCGTGCAGGGCATGAGGCTCGGCAGCCCGGTGGAGAGGCGGCCCACGTTCACGGGATGGAAGCCGTCCACGTCCTTTTCCGGGTCGATGAGGTCGAGGATCTTCTGGCTCGCGAGCCCCTTGGGCAGGGGCAGCTGCACCAGGATGCCGTCGATGTCCGGGTCCTCGTTCAGCTCGCGGATCAGGGCCTCGAGGTCCTCCTGGCGGATGTCCGCCGGTGGGGTCAGCTTGCGCGAGACGATGCCGGTCTCCTCGCAGGCCTTGACCTTGTTGCGCACGTATATCTGCGAGGCGGGGTCCTCGCCCACCAGGACAACGGCCAGGCCGGGCGCCCTGCCGTGCTCCGCGGCCAGCGCCGCGACCTCGCCGGCGAGCTCGGACCGGATGGCCTGAGCGGTCGCCTTGCCGTCGAGTAGAATCATGTCGCCTCCTTGATGATGCCCGAGGGCAATGCCCGCGCGTCCCCCATGCGGCGCGCCGGACGCCCCATATTTCAGGGAGAAGCGCGGAGACGTCAAGGGCGGACGGCGGAGATGAAACGAAAAAGGCCCTGTTTCCAGGGCCTTCTTCGATCATTCATGCGGCGCGCGGCCTAGTCGTGGTCGTGGCCTTCGTGGTCGTGGTCGTGCTCCTCGCCGTCGTCGTACCACTGCGAGGCCATGGACGGGCCGTAGTACAGCCCCTCGTCCTCCAGGGTCTCCTCGATGCGCAGGAGCTGGTTGTACTTGGCCAGGCGGTCGGAGCGGCACAGCGACCCGGTCTTGATCTGGCCGGAGTTCACGGCCACGGCCAGGTCGGCGATGAAGTGGTCCTCGGTCTCGCCGGAGCGGTGCGAGATGACCGTGGTGTAGGCGGCTTCCTTGGCGATCTCGATGGTGTCGAGCGTCTCGGTGACCGTGCCGATCTGGTTCAGCTTGATGAGGATCGAGTTGCAGATGCCGTTCTCGATGCCCTCGGCCAGGATCGCCGGGTTGGTCACGAAGAGGTCGTCGCCCACGAGCTGGATGTGGCCGCCCAGCTCGTCCGTGAGGTGGGCGAAGCCCTCCCAGTCGGACTCGGCCAGGCCGTCCTCGATGGAGATGATGGGGAACTCGGTGCAGAGATCCTTGTAGAAGTCGGTCAGCTCGGCGGCGGAGAAGACCTTGCCCTCGCCCTTCAGGTTGTAGCGGCCGTCCTTGAAGAACTCGGAGGCCGCGGCGTCCATGGCCAGGGAGATCTGGGCGCCCGGCTCGTAGCCCGCCTCCTCGATGGCGCGCACGATGTAGGCCAGGGCCTCGGAGTGGGACTTCAGGTTCGGCGCGAAGCCGCCCTCGTCGCCCACGGAGGTGACGTGGCCGTCCTTGGCCAGGATGCGCTTGAGCGCATGGAAGGTCTCGGCGCCCATGCGCAGGGCCTCGGCGAAGGTGTCGGCGCCCAGCGGCATGATCATGAACTCCTGGATGTCCAGGTTGTTGGGCGCGTGCATGCCGCCGTTGATGATGTTCATCATGGGCACGGGCAGGACCTTGGAGTTCACGCCGCCCAGGTAGCGGTACAGCGGCAGGCCCAGGAACTTGGCCGCGGCGCGGGCCGTGGCCATGGACACGCCGAGCATGGCGTTGGCGCCCAGGCGCGACTTGTTCTCGGTGCCGTCCAGGTCGATCATCGCGTTGTCCAGGGCGGTCTGGTTCAGGGCGTCCATGCCGATGACTTCCTCGGCGATGACGTCCATGACGTTGGCCACGGCCTGGGTCACGCCCTTGCCGTCGTAGCGGGCCTTGTCGCCGTCGCGCAGCTCCAGGGCCTCGCGCGTGCCGGTGGACGCGCCCGAGGGCACGGCGGCCACGCCGGTGTGGCCCGTCTCCAGGGTGACTTCGACCTCGACGGTGGGATTGCCGCGGGAATCAAGTATCTCCCGGGACCAGACGGAAAGGATGGCGCTCATGGCATGGCTCCTTGGTATCTTCAGGTTAATGTATGACGTTCATTCTTCACGCGGCGCGAAGGCCGGATTGTCCAGATAGGCGAGGCGCAGCCCCTCCAGCATGAGGTCGGGCCGCACCGTCCTGATGGCCGGGCAGACCTTGGCCACCACCTCCGCGAAGCCCCCGGTGGCCACCACCGTGGAGCCCGCGGGCAGGCGCGGCAGCAGCCGGGCCGTAAGCCCCTCGACCATGGCCGCGAAGCCGAAGACCAGGCCGTGGTTCAGGCTCTTGGCCGTGGAGGTGCCGAGGTCCAGCTCCTCCCCTTCCACCCGGAAGTCGGCCTGGGGCAGCTTGGCCGTGCCGCCGGAGAGCGCCTGGGCCGAGGACAGGAGCCCGGGGCAGATGAGCCCGCCCAGGTACGCCCCGGCCGTGACGCAGTCCACCGTGGTGGCCGTGCCGAAATCTATGACCACGTGGCCGGGCGCGGGATGCAGCCGCACGGCCCCGTAAGCCGCCACCAGCCGGTCCGCCCCGACCTCGGAGGGCTTCTGGTAGCGGTTCTCCAGCGGCAGGGGCACGTCCTCGGGCACGAAGAGCGCCGGGCAGCCGCAGAAGCGCCCGGCCGCGGCGCGCAGCAGCGGGTCGAGGCGCGGCACCACCGAGGAGATGACCCAGGCCGAGAGGTCGCGCGGGTCGAGCCCCGCGTGGCGGCACAGGCCGTCCACGGACAGGCCGAGCGCGTCCGCGGTGGAAAGCTGGGCCGAGGGCAGGGAATAGGCCTCTATGGCTCCGTCGGCCCCTGCCAGGCCGAACTTCACGTTCGTGTTGCCCGCGTCGATGAGCAGCAGGCTCGGGCGTTTGAGCTGGACTTCCTTGGTCACGTGCGTCTGTCTCTGTCTCGCGGTCTCGTACTGTCTCGTCGGCATGTCGGGTCCGGAACCGCGTCCCGGACCGGGCGGCTAGTAGCCCTTGCAGCGGCCCTGGCACTCCACGAAGCGGCTGTTGCACCGCGCGTCCCAGTCCACGTCGCGCTTGGACTCGTCGCACGGGCCGCAGCAGAAGAAGCCGCACTCGCCCTCAAGCAGCCGGATGGAGCCCATGTAGTCTCCGTCCTTGTTGCCGATCTCGAGCAGGAACATGCTCGGGTCCGCTTTGGGGGTGCGGTAGCAGGAGACGCCGTAGCTCGGGCAGAAGGTGCCCGCCGAAACGGGCGCGACGGGCGCGGCCGCGGCCAGCAGGACCAGGACAAGGAGCAGCTTCTTCATGGCACGTTTCCTCGCTCGCCCGCCGTGCGCGGGCGCGTTCGGGCGTGTTCGTCCGGCATTCGTCGGGGCCGCGAGGCGGCCCTCCGCCGGGCTCTCGGCTCCATCCCGGCGGCTCCCGGCCGCCGGACCGGACCCGGCTCCTCGCTCAATACAATCCCCTGCCCGCCCTGGCAAGGGAGCGCCGACTTTTGGCGCTTCCCGCCCGCCCCGTCAAGCCCTGTTCCGGGCGCAGCCGCCTTCCGGCCCTAGAGCCACTTCTTCCGCTTGAAGAAGACGTAGGGCAGGATGGCCGAGAGGACCATCAGCACGATGGCCAGCGGGTAGCCGAACTCCGAGGAGAGCTCGGGCATGTGCTTGAAGTTCATGCCGTAGATGCTGGCGATGAGCGTGGGCGGCAGGAAGACCACCGCGACCACGGAGAATATCTTTATGATGGCGTTCTGCTCGATGTTGATCATGCCCAGGGTAGCGTCGAGCAGGAAGTTGATCTTGTTGGCCACGAAGCCCGCGTGGTCGCTCAGCGACCCCACGTCGCGCGTGAGCACGAAGAGCCGGTCGCGGAAGTCCGCGCAGGTCATGTGCCCGTTGGTGGCCTGGCCCAGGAACATGCCCATGCGGCCGATGCTCACCAGCGACTCGCGGATCTTGGAGGCGTGGTCGCCCTCGATGCCGATGTCCTTGAGCGTGGCCGTGAGGTCCACGTCCTCGCGACCGTCCCCGGGCCGGGAGCGGAAGACCCGGTGCGAGAGCGCGTCCACCGCGGCAGCGGAGAGCTCCAGGAGGTCGGCCAGCCGGTCCACGATGGTCTCGAGCAGGCCGAGCAGGATGTCCGGACTCGAGTCGCAGTGCGCGCCCGCCTTGAGCAGCCGCGCCGCGTGCGCGGCAAAGGGCTTGGGCTCGGTGAAGCGCACCGTGACCAGGCACTTGCCCGCCAGGATGAAGGTGATGGCCGAGGCGTCGATGTGGTGCTGCTCCACGCGCGAGAGGATGCTCGCGGTCATGAAGCTGGCCCCGTCCTCCTGGTACAGGCGGCTCGAGACCTCGATCTCCTCCATCTCCGCCCGGCTCGGGATCTCTATGCCGAGCGCCGCGCCCACGAGCCGCTTCTCCTCCTCGGTGGGCGAGCTCATGTCCAGCCACACGGCCCCGTCCGGCAGCGCGAAGGGCTTGTCCGCCTCCACGTTCCCGGCGAGCCATCTGCCCTCCCGCTCCGCGTACATCGTGATCATGGCCGCCTCCCGTGTGCGCCCCGCGCCGGACGTGCCGCAGACGTGTCGCAAACGTGTCGTGACGTGTCGTGACGTGCCGTGACGCATCGTGTTCATAGCCTGTCCGGCGGCACGTTGCATCGCCTTTGCGTTACGAAAAAACCGCCGCGCCGCCTGCTCGCGTTCCCCTCGCGTGTCCGCTCACGTCCCCCTCACGTCCCCATGAGCCGTTCGAGGATCAGGTTCGAGACCAGCATGCCGTTGGCCGAGAGCCGCACCTGGCCCTTGCTTATGCGCACCAGGCCGTGCCGGCGCAGCGCCTGGAGGAGCGCGCCGTGCTCCTCGGAGAAGCTGCGGCCCGAGAGCTCGCGGTAGGCGGCCATGGACAGCCCCTTGCTCGTGCGCAGCGAGAGCATCACCAGCTCGCGCAGCCGCGTGGCCCGGTCCAGCTCCTCGGGGCGCGCGCCGCTCTTCCCGGCCAGCGCCTCCTCGGCCCACGCGGCCAGGCCGCGCGGGTTCTCCCAGCGCCTCCCGCCCACGGTGGACACCGCGGACGGCCCGAGCCCCAGGTAGTCCTTGCCTTCCCAGTAGCCCGTGTTGTGCCTGCTCGTGAAGCCCATGCGGGCGAAATTGGAGATTTCGTAGTGCAGGTAGCCCTGGCCCTCGAGGTAGGCCGAGCCGGTCATGAACATGCGCGACTGCTCGTTCTCGCCCGGCAGCGCCAGCTGCCCGCCCTCGAGGAGCGCGGCGAGCGGCGTGCCCGGCTCCGGCGTCAGCGAATAGCAGGAAAGGTGCTCGGGCCGGAGCTTCTCGGCCGCGACCTTGAGCTGCCTGAGCCAGGTGGCCGTGCGCTGGCCCGGCAGCCCCCAGATGAGGTCCAGCCCCACGTTGCGGAAGCCCGCGTACCGCGCCGCCTCGTACGCGGCCACGGCCTGCTCGCCCGTGTGCGGCCGCCCGAGCAGGCGCAGGTCGTCGTCCGCAAAGCTCTGCACCCCGAGGGAGAGGCGGGTGGCCCCGGCCGCGACGAGGTCCTGCAGCGTGTGCAGGTCCGCGGACTCCGGGTTGGCCTCCACCGTGAACTCGATGCCCTTGGGGACCTCGAAGTTTTTCCGCACGGCGTCCGCCACGCAGCCGAACAGCCAGGCGGGCAGCAGCGAGGGCGTGCCCCCGCCGAAGTAGACGGTCTCGAGCACCGGGCGGCCGAAGCGTTTGGACGACAGCTCCATCTCGGCCGTGAGCGCGCGCTCCCACAGCGCGAAGTCGTCGCCCTCCGGGACCTGGGAGGCGAAGGCGCAGTAGGTGCACTTGCGGCGGCAGAAGGGGACGTGGACGTAAAGCAGCATTCCGGCCCATTCTAGCCCCCCGCCCGGCGAAGGCAAGCCCCTTGGCGCGCCGCGTTACTTTTCGGCTTCGGCCGGAAAAAATTCTTGCCAAGCATCCGGCAAGGCGTCTAAGGCGGTAATGAGTGAAAAGCTGACCGCGTCGATTTTCCTCCTTGGGCAAACCACAACCAGGAGAGCGGACAATGCAGACCATCCTCATCCACCAACCCGCGAGCGTCGGCACCTTCTTCGGCTTCACCCTGGACGAGATAGCCCTCAAAGGCCCCATCCTCGCCTGGCGCCCCGAGCGCGGCGTGGTCGTGGTCTGGGAAGACTACGAAGACTTCGCCCTCTACACCCTCTGGCGCGGCTACGCGGGCACAGAGGACGAGGACTCCCCCATCTACGCCTTCGCGGACACCACCCCGGCCAAGGGCATCACCCTGGCCGAGATGTCCTCGGCGGCGACCGACTGGCTCGACAACTGGCTGGACGGCCTCTAGGCCGGAAAGCGTCCCTGCCCCGGCGACAAGCCGCCGCCTCATCCTCCCCCTGCCCGCGCCGTGTGGCGCGGCGCGGCAGGGGGCCGGAGGGCGTGCGCGCGTGACGAAATGCGGGGAAGAGGGAGAACGGGGCCTTTTGGAACCAGTGTGTCTTCCCGTGTGCGAGTGATGCCTGCCCGTTGCCGTTTCAGGATGTCGGGGTTCCTTCCTCCCGCCACGGTCTCTATACGGGGCTGACAAGAAGGACCAATGAGTTCCGCCGAGCACCTTGCGGCATCCCGAGAGTTGGAAGGTACAGCTCCTAGTTCCTCCATCAGCAATAAAGGGAACCGGAAGAAGCGCTCCCGGCACTAAACCGGGAGCGCTTCACGGAGAGAAGGCTCGAGGACGATGGACGGCTTAGGCGACGTCGTAAACGCGCACCTCCGGCTCGGCATCGAGGTAGGGGGCAAGGGCCTTCACTACACCCTGATTGAACAGTTCGCTTTTGAGGTAGGCCTGAGCGTCGGCAACACCGGCGAAACCATGCAGTACCTGGACGTCTTCGTCGCGAATGAGCAGTTCCTTGGACTGCGCGCCCTTGATCTCCTTCAGGAACCTTTCTTTGTAGTCGCGATAAACCTTTGCGGCAGACGGGCGGTTGCTCTCGGACACCTTGAGAGTGATTTCAAGATACGCCATTATCGTTCTCCTTGTTTTGGAAGTTAACCAATCCCGCAAAAGTGCGGATGATAAAAATCTAGCATGCCGTCTGTTCGAGGGAAATTTTCTTTTTGCAGATTGCAGATAGAAATCGACCATTAAAACCGGCGGCCCTGACTGATTCCATTCCAAGATACGATTGATACGAGTCGTGAATGAATCGACCAGTGATCAGATCGATGAAACCGTAATGAATAGAAAATTTTCTCAAATGAATGAGGTTTCAAATAATGATTTCGCTAAATTCGGCTTCCGTACTTCATCTACGGAAGGTGGAAGCTCGGGATGTTCCTTTTGGGCAAAGATCCCCTCTCCCCTCCCCCCTCATCCTCCAAAACTTTTCGGCGCGTTTCGCGGGGATGGCCGAGAGCCGGGAGACGGCAGCCCCATTTTCCCAAGTAGAGAGAATTGTTGCGCGTGTCCGCGAGAAGCCTGTATCCTGGGGAAAATGCGGCCGAAAAGGAGACGCGCATGTCGCACGTGACCCTGATCAATCCCTTCGAGGTGCCCGAGGGGCAGGAGGGCGAGTTCCTGGCGTTCTGGGAGAAGGCCGCGGCCTACTTGCGCCGCCAGCCGGGATTTCTCTCCACCAGGCTGCACCGGGCCGTGGCGCACGGCGCGCGCTTCGGCTTCGTCAACATGACCGAGTGGGAGTCGGCCGACCATTTCCAGAAGGCGGTGGCGGCCGAGGATTTCATGACCCTCGTCGGCCCCTACATGGACGTCTTCCCCCACTACCCCGCCCTCTACCACGTCGCCCGGGGCTACCCTGAAGAGGACTGACGGGCCGCGCCCAGCGGAAAGGGCCACGCGCGCGGGCAGGCTCGCCGCCCTCACGGCCCTGACCATGCTCGCCTTCGCGGCCAACTCGCTGCTCTGCCGCGAGGCCCTGCGCGCCGCGCACTGCGACGCCGCGAGCTTCACCGCCGTGCGCATCGCCTCCGCGGCCCTGGCGCTGTGGCTGGTGCTGAAGCTCCGTGGCGCCCGCGCCGACGGCCCGGCCGCGACGCCCGCGCGGCGCCGCGGCAGCCGGCCCGCGGCCTGCGCGCTGTTCGTCTACGCCGCGGGCTTCTCCTTCGCCTACCTCGCCCTGCCCGCCTCGGTCGGCGCCCTGCTGCTCTTCGCCGCGGTGCAGGCCACCATGGTCGGCTACGGCCTGCTGCACGGCGAACGGCTCGCCGCCCGCCAGGCCCTGGGTCTGGCCCTGGCCTTCGCCGGGCTCGTCTGCCTCCTCCTGCCCGGGCTCGAGGCGCCGCCCCTGGCCGGGGCCATGCTCATGCTCGCCGCGGGCGCGGCCTGGGGCGTCTACTCGCTCCTCGGCCGGGGCCGCGGCGATCCCGCGGCCGACACCGCGGGCAACTTCATCCGCGCCCTGCCCCCGGCCGCCGCCCTGCTCGCCGTCATGGCCGCAGCCACGCCGCGCGTGGCCATGGACCCGGCCGGGCTCGTCCTGGCCGTGGCCTCGGGCGCCCTGGCCTCGGGGCTCGGCTACGCCCTGTGGTACGCCGTGCTGCCCCATCTCTCCGCCACCCGGGCCGCGGCGGTGCAGCTCTCCGTGCCGGTCATCGCCGCGGCGGGCGGCGCGCTCCTCCTGGGCGAGGCCGTCACCCTGCGCCTCGCCCTCTCCTCGGCCGCCGTGCTCGGCGGCATCGCCCTGGCCGTGCTCGGGCCGCGCCGCGCCTGAGCGCACAAGCCTCTGGACGCGGGCCCGGGCAAGGACTATAGGATGACGATAAAAGGGCGCAGGGACGATGACCGTTCCGGCCGCCACGGGGATGGAGTCCCCCGAGAACCGCACCATGCTGATGACTCCTGCCGGACGACAATGCGGCAGGACTGTATCCGAAGACGACCACGCCGCAGGGCGTGGTTTTTTGTTGGTTCGTCGCGGTGAGACGCGGCCCATGCGGACGGGACGCGCCCAAGGAGGACAGCGCACAGTGAAGAAGATCGTCGCCATAGCCCTGGGCGGGGCGGCCGGGGCCCTGGCCCGCGCCTGGCTCTCCGGGGCCGCGCATGCCGTCATGGGCCACGCCTTCCCCTGGGGCACCGCGAGCGTGAACATCCTGGGCTCGTTCCTCTTCGGCCTCGTCTGGGTCCTGAGCGACGAGCGCATGGTCATCCCGCCCCAGATCCGCGCCGCCGCCCTGGTGGGCTTCATGGGCGCCTTCACCACCTTCTCCACCTTCATCTACGAATCCTCGGCCCTCATCACCCACGCGCAGCTGCTCACGCTCGGCGCGAACATCGTGGGCCAGATCGTGGTCGGCCTCGCCGCCCTGCGGATCGGCATGGCCCTGGGCAGGATCCTCTAACGGCCGGAAGCGGCCCACACAGGAAGAACCGGCATGATCGACATCGAAATCCTTCGCATCTTCCTCGGGGAGACCGCCCGGCACGAGGGACGCCCGGCCTACGAGGCCGTGGTCGAGGAGGCCCGCTCTCGCGGCCTGGCCGGGGCCACGGTCCTGCGCGGCGTCGCGGGCTTCGGCGCCGACAGCCGCATCCACACCGACTCCATCCTCCGCCTCTCCGAGGACCTGCCCGTGGTCGTGGAGATCGTGGACGTGCCGGAGCGCATCCAGGCCTTCCTGCCGCGCCTGGAGGCCCTCCTCCCCGAGGGCCTGGTCAGCCTCTCCAAGGGCAAGGGCGCCTTCCACCTGCCCCTGCGCGTGCGCGACGTGATGAGCGCGAAGCCCGTCACCGTCTCCCCGGCCGCGCCCGTGGCGGACGTGGTGCGCCTGCTGCTCGAGCGCGGCGTCAAGGCCGTGCCGGTCGTGGACAAGGGGCGGCCCGTGGGCATGGTCACCGGCGGCGACCTGCTGAACCGCTCCTCCATGGGGCTGCGCCTGGACATCCACGACCGCCTGCCCAAGGACATGCAGGACGAGCTGCTGCGGGGCCTTTCGGCCACGGGCCTTGCCGCGCGCGACGTCATGACCTCCCCGCCCGTGAGCGTGAACCTTTGCGCCACCGTGCCCGAGGCCGCACAGATGATGGCCGACAGGCGGCTCAAGCGCCTCGTGGTCGTGGACGACGCGGGCGACCTGGCGGGCGTGATCAGCCGCTCGGACGTGCTGCGCACCTACTCCCGCGCCGCCACCCTGCCCACGGCCCTGCCCTGCCTGCCCCCGGCCCTGGCCCGCGCCGCGGCCGACGCCATGTTCCGCGACGTGCCCGCCTGCCGCCCGGACACGCCCCTGCGCCAGGTGCTCGAGATGATCCTGCAAAATCCCCTGCGCCGCGTCGTGGTCACGGACGAGGACCAAACCATCCTGGGCATCGTGCTCGACGGCGACCTCATCGCCCGCTACGCGCGCGAAAAGCACCCCGGGCTGCTGCACAGCCTCGCCCGCCTGCTCTCCGGCGGCGGCGCCCCGGGCAGCGAATGGCGCGGCACGGCCGCGGACGTCATGCACGAGGACGTGATCACCGTGCAGGAGACCACCCCCCTGCCCGAAGTGCTGCGCATCATGCTCCACAACCACGTCCGCCGCCTCGTGGTCAGCGACGACGCGGGCCGCCTCAAGGGCATCGCCGACCGCGACACCATCCTGCGCCTCCTCGGCGGCCGGGAGTGCCCGCTGGGTTGAGAGGAGAGAGAGGAATAAGAAGCGGGGAAGGGGGAGAAGGCCCCTTTTGAAAAAGGGTCCAGGCCGCTGAAAAAGCGCCCTCTGCCGCGTTGCCGCGAAAAGCTCAAACCCTCACGTATACCCAATACGCTTCGGGCTTGAGCTTTTCTTGCGCCTTGCATCTGACGCTTTTTGAACGGCCTGGGGATCGCGCCCCGCACCCCATCCCCCACATCCCCCAAAACTTTTTGGCGCGCTTCGCGGGGCGGGGCGGGCGCAGGAGCGCGATCGCTTGCGCATCGCCCGGCCCGCACTTTGAACTCCGCGCCGCGTCGTGGCATCATGTCCGGCAGCTACGTGAACGCCTGACCTCAATCAGTCTCGAGGAGACGCCTCCATGACCAAGCCCTTCGTCTCGATCCCAGCGCAGCCCCTCATCCAGTCCCGCATGCACCCGCAGGGCCGGGGGCTGCTGCTCGTCCTTTTCGCGGCCGTGCTCTGCCTCGCCCTGCCCGCCGGGGCAGGCGCGGCCAGGACGCCCGCCCGCCCCGGCAACGGCGCGTTCAGGGGCCGCTGGTCCGGAGCTTCCGGCCACGGCGAGGCCGCGTTCCTCACCCTCATCAACTCGGACCGCACCTTCCGCTTCACCGGCCAGGACAGCTGCTCCATCGAGCTCAAGGAGCCGAGCGTCTCCACGGACACCGAGCTCGCGACCGTCGTGGACACGGTCTCGGGAGGCGACTGCGCGGCCATGTGGTCCGGCCGCATCCACCTCTCCAAGACCGGCGACGACACGCTCACCTTCACCCTGCGCAAATCGGACGGCGCGCTCTGGGACCAGGGCACGCTGCAGCGGGTCAAGTAAGAGAGCCGCCGGGCGCCACACGGGAAATCGAGGACACCTCCGTCCTCCGCCTTCCACGCCCAGATTCCTTCTCTTCCATTCACCGGTCGTGCCGCGTGCGAAGCGGGTCGAGGGGTCACCCCTCGCGCGGGGTGGGTCCAGGGCGGGGGTGCGCAGCCCCCGCCCTGGCGGGAGGGTGCAGGGAGGGCGGCGCCCTCCCTGCCCGCCGGAGGCGTCCTCCGTCCTCCGTCCGTGCCCGGGCCTAGCCCGGCCGGGGCAGGCGGCGGGCCAGGGGGATGGCGGCGAGGAGGCAGGCGCCGAGGCCGAGGAAGCCGAGGGAGAAGGTGGCGTGGTCGCCGAGCCAGCCCATGGCCACGGGGATGAGGCCGCTGCCCACGGCGGCGCCCACGGGGGTGACGCCGGACAGGGCGACGCTTCTGGTGCGCCAGTCGAAGATCTGGGAGATGGCGGTGAAGCCCGCGGGGAAGAAGCCGACGGCCACGATGGGCTGCAGCAGCACCATGAGCACGAGGGCGCGGCCGGTGAAGAGGCCGATGCCCGCGGTGGTGAGCCCGGACAGGAGCAGGACGCCGAGGATGGTGCGGCGCGGTCCGAAGCGGTCGGTGAGCTTGCCCGCGGCGTAGGCCGCGAAGACGCCGGAGAGGCGCGAGAGGGAGAGCAGCGTGTTGGCGTCGGCGCGGGAGTAGCCGTGCTCGTGCACCAGGGCCAGGGGCAGCATGTTGTACGGGCCGATGGTGGTGCCCACGGCCAGGCCGAAGAGCGCGGCCATGATCCAGAAGGCCGGGGTGCGCAGGACTTCCTTCAGGAGCGCCGGGTTGGGCGTGGTTCCGGCCAGGCCCCGGCCGGGCCCGCGCAGGGCGAAGAGCACGGCGGCGAGCAGCAGCATCGAGCCGAGCCCCATGTAGGCCTCGCGCCAGCCGGACAGGGCCAGGGCGGCCTCCGCGGCCAGGGGGGCGAGAATGAAGCCGGAGTTGGGCGCGGCCTCGTGGGTGCCGATGGCCGAGCCCCAGTCCTCGCGGCGCACGACGTGGGTGATGATGCTGATGGCCGAGGGCATGTAGAGCCCGGCGCCGAGCCCCACGCCGAAGAGTCCGGCCATGAAGCGCGGCAGGGCGTGGGCTCCGGCCGCGGTGAAGGAGCCCGTCGCGCCCAGGAGCAGGGCCGCGACCACGGTTGCGCGGTGGCCGAGGGGGCCGGAGACGAAGCCGTTGCCGAGCATGGTCAGCATGGCGCCCAGGCCGATCATGAGCACGCAGGCCCCGGCCTCGGTGTGCGAGGCGTGGAGCGCGGCCTCGATGGGCACCATGAGCGGCCCGACCACGACGCGGGCGAGGAAGAGCGAGAAGAAGCAGAAGGTGGTCAGGAGCAGGGCGGGCAGCGCGGCCCTGTATGCCGCGCCGCCGCCCTGGGGATGCTCCACGGCCACGGGCTATTCCCCGTCGAGGTCTTGCGCGCCGTCGCGCACGCCGTTCGGCGCGTCGCCGACGTCAGTTCCCATGTCGGGGCCGGTGTCGGGGCCGAACTCGTCCGGATCGCTCAGGGGCGCGCAGCCCCCGGCCTCGCGCATGGCCTCGCGGGCGGAGTCCCTGGCAGATTCGCGGGCCGAGGCCCGGGCCGAGGCGGCACGGAAGTCGCCCACCGGGATCTCGTGCACGGACTTGCGGACCGGCTCCGGATCGAAGGGCGGCACGGCCGCGCGGCAGAAGACGAGGAAGCCCGTGTGGGCGATCATGCGGTCCGCGGGACGCAGGCGGTCGGGCACGGGCTTGTAGCGGCGAACGAGGATCTCCGCGATCTCCACGTCCATGAAGGGTCCGGCCTGCAGCCCCCGCACCAGGTCGCTGACCTGGTTGACCGTGGGCAGGAGGAAGCCGAGCGGCGCGCCGGGTTTGACGGCCCCCGCGGCCAGCTCGAGGTATTCCCAGGGCTCGCGCACGTCCAGGAACAGGGCGTCGGCGTTCGCGGACTCCTCGGCGAAGCCGTCCGCGATGTCGCGGTCGTACTGCTGCACGCGGCCGTCGTCCAGCCCGGCCCAGGCGAGGTTGCGGCCGCAGAGCTTGCGGAACTCCTCGCGGCGCTCGTGGGTGTAGACCTTGCCGGTGGGCCCCACGTACCAGGCCAGGGCCAGGGTCATGGAGCCGGAGCCGGAGCCCGCCTCGATGACGCGCGCGCCCGGGCCGATGGACAGCCGCATGCAGATGTACCCGATGTCCTTGGGGTAGATGATCTGCGTCTGGCGCTTGAGATTCTTGCACATGTCGTGCAACGTGGGCTTGAGCACGAGGTAATCGCGGCCCAGGTGGGTTGTGGCGTAGCCGCCGAACCCGGCCTCCTGCACGCTGGACATGTCCAGCCTGCCGTCGCCGGTGTGCAGCGGTTCGCGCAGAGTGAGGCGGCGCATGTAGCGCTTGCCCTTGGGGCTGACGAGCAGTACCAGTTCACCTTCTGAAATCATTTCTCCTCCGAACCGGACTTCATCGCCCGGCGCACGGGGGGCTGTCAAGGTGCGTCGCATGATATACTCCACGGTCTTCGGCCCGGTCCGTTCCGGGCGTCTGGGCATCTCCCTGGGGCTCGACCTGCTCGGCGCCCCCATCTGCTCCATGGACTGCCTCTACTGCGAGGTGGGCCCCACGCGCACCCTGACGCGCCAGCGCCGCGCCTACGTGCCCGCCGCGCGCGTGCTGGGCGAGCTGGCCGCCTGGAAGCGCGACAACCCCGCGCCCGAGGTGATCACCCTCGGGGGCTTGGGCGAGCCGTGCCTGAACAGCGAGATGGCCGAGATCCTGGCCGGGGCGCGGGCGCTGTTCCCGAACCTGCCCCTGGCCGTGCTGACCAACTCCACGGCCCTGGCCGACCCCGAGGTGCGGCGCGAGCTTTCGGGCGCGGACGTCGTGCTGCCCTCGCTCGACTCCCTGGTGGAGAGCGAGTTTTCGGCCGTGAACCGCCCGGCCTCGGGCATCACGGCCGCCGGGGTGGCCGAGTCCATCCTGGCGCTGCGCGCAGGCTTCTCCGGCCGCATCTGCCTGGAGGTGCTGCTCTGCGCCGGGGTGAACGACTCCGCGGAGAACCTGGCCCTGCTCACGGACTACGTGGCCAGGCTGCGCCCCGAGCGCACGGACGTGGTCACCCTCTCGCGGCCCGGGGCGCATCCCGGCGCCCGCGCGGCGGGCGACGCGACGCTCGCCCGCTTCCGCGAGGCCCTGGGGGCCGGGGAGCCCGAGCGCGTGGACCGGCAGGCCGAGGCGGGCCGGACCCCATTGACGGAGAACGAGTTTCGGGAAATAGTGAGCAATTCCCTCAGGCGTCGCCCGCAGACGCCGGGGCAGATTTCCGACGCGATGGGCGTCCCGGAAGAGCGCGTGCGCACGCTGCTCCAGCAGATGGAGCAGTCGGGCGCAGTTACCTGCAACAACGGATTCTACGCGCTGACCGGCATATTTACGGCATGAAACGGTTCCGGCCGCGGGGCCGGACGCTACTTTTTCTTACGAGGGTTCAATGGCTACCGAGGGCAACAAGTCCCGGCGGAAGATGTTTCTTTCCGTCCTGCCGGGCGAAATGGTCGAGCTTGTCCTTTCCGAAGAGGGCAAGGTGCAGGAATACTACGTCGAGATGCTGCACCAGGCCAAGATGAAGGGCAACATCTACAAAGGCTACATCCACAACATAGACTCCTCCCTGCAGGCCGCGTTCATCAACTTCGGCGCGGAGAAGAACGGCTTCCTGCAGATCGACGAGGTCCACCCCGAATACTACCAGGGCTCGGCGCAGATCCCGAAGGGCCAGCGCTTCCCGCTGATCCAGGACGTGCTGAAGCCCGGGCAGGAGATGCTCGTGCAGGTGGTCAAGGAGCCGACCGGCTCCAAGGGCGCCTTCCTGACCACCTTCCTCTCCCTGGCCGGACGCTACTTCGTGCTCACCCCGGGCCGCGAGCAGCTCGGCGTGTCCCGCAAGATCGAGGACGAGGAGGAGCGCGCGCGCCTGAAGGAGATGGTCGAGAAGCTCTCGCCCGGCGAGGGGCTCGGCCTCATCGTGCGCACCGTGAGCATCGACCAGACCCAGGACGGGCTGAAGAAGGACATCAACTTCTTAAAGCGCGTCTGGAAGGACGTGCGCAAGAAGGCCATGTCCGAGAAGACGCCCTCGCTCATCTACCGCGACCTGGACCTGCCCGCGCGCGCCGTGCGC
>NZ_ATHV01000007.1 GCF_000422205.1 Desulfovibrio sp. X2 | reverse complement strand
GTCCTTCTCCCCCTTCCCCGGACCCCATCCCCCTCATCCCCCAAAACTTTTTGGCGCGCTTCGCGAAGAGGGGGAACACTATGACATCCATGGTTCACGGGCCTTCCTCTCGCCGGTGAGCCGCACCCCGAAGCGGGGTTCCAAGGGGCCTCGGCCCCTTGGCCGCCGGAGGCCTTCCACCGACCAGACCCTATGAGCGACATCCGTGACTTCATCGAGGCCGTCATGGCCTCGCCCCGGCTCGGGCCGGACGTGGTGCACCACCGCCTCCTGCCCGGGACGCCCGCGCGCATGGCGGACACGGCCCGCCCCCTGCCCCAGGCGGTCTCCATGCTCCTTTCCGCGCGCGGCACGCCGCGCCTCTACGCCCACCAGGCCGAGGCCGTGGACCTCGCGCGCATGGGCCGCCACGTGGTCGTGGCCACGCCCACGGCCAGCGGCAAGTCCCTGACCTACACCCTGCCCGTGCTCGAGGAGTTCCTGGCCCGGCCGGACTCCCGCTCCCTGTGGCTCTTTCCGCTCAAGGCCCTGGCCCAGGACCAGCTGAAGGGCTTCCGCGAGGCCGCGGCCCTGCTGCCGAGCCACAGCCACCCCACGGCCGCGGTCTACGACGGCGACACCCCGGACGGCGCGCGCAGAAAGCTCCGCCAGGACCCTCCCCAGGTGCTCTTAAGCAACCCGGAGATGGTCCACCTCTCGCTTCTGCCGCACCACAGCGCCTGGGCCGCCTTCTGGGCCTCCCTGAACTACGTCGTGGTGGACGAGGTGCACACCTACCGCGGGGTCATGGGCTCGCACATGGCCCTGGTCTTCCGCCGCCTGCGCCGCATGTGCGCCTACTACGGCTCCGAGCCCACCTTCGTCTTCTGCTCCGCCACCGTGGCCAACCCGGCCGAGCTGGCCGAGGACCTGACCGGGCTGTGCGTCACCCCGGTGCTCACCTCCGGCGCGCCCACGGGCGGCCGCCACTTCCTCTTCGTGAACCCCGAGGGCTCGCCCGGCACGGCCGCCATCCGCCTGCTGCGCGAGTGCCTGGACAGGGGGCTGCGCACCATCGTCTACGCCAAGTCGCGCAAGATGACCGAGCTCATCGCCATCTGGGCGGCCGAGAAGTCCGGCCAGTACAAGGACCGCATCAGCGCCTACCGCGCGGGCTTCCTGCCCGAGGAGCGGCGCGAGATCGAGGCCCGCATGACCTCGGGCGAGCTTTTGGCCGTCATCTCCACCTCGGCGCTGGAGCTCGGCATAGACGTGGGCGGCCTGGACGTATGCATCCTCGTGGGCTACCCCGGCACGGTCATGCAGACGCTGCAGCGCGGCGGCCGCGTGGGCAGGCAGCAGCAGGAGTCCGCCGTGGTCCTGGTGGCCGGGGAGGACAACCTGGACCAGTACTTCATGCGCCATCCCGAGGACTTCTTCGCCCGGCCGCCGGAGGCCGCGGTCTGCAACCCCTACAACCCGGTCATCGTGGCTCGCCACCTGGACTGTGCCGCGGCCGAGCTGACGCTGCGCCGCGACGAGCCCTTCCTGGCCGAGGAACCCCTGGCCCGCGAGGCCGAGCGCCTGGTGCGCGAAGGCTTCCTCCTGGCCTCGGCCGACGGCTCGGAGCTGCACTCGAGGCGCAAGCGCCCCCACCGCGAGGTCGACCTGCGCGGCGCGGGCGCCTCGCTCTCCATCCACCAGGGAGGCGAGAAGGGCGAGGAGGGCACGGGCCGGATCATCGGCCAGATCGACGAGCACCGCGCCTGCCGCGAGGCCCACGAGGGCGCCGTCTACCTGCACCGGGGGCTGTCCTACGTGGTCACGAAGCTCGACCTGCAGGACAAAAGCGTCACGGCCAAGCCCGCGCGCGTGGGCTACTACACCCGCTCGCGCGCCGAGAAGGCCACCGAGATCCTGGCCATCCACGACCAGGCCACGGCGCTCGGCTGCCGCGTCTTCCTCGGCCGCCTGCGCGTCACCGAGACCATCACCGGCTACGAGAAGCGCCGCGCGGGCGACGGCCGCCTGCTGACCCTCGTGCCCCTCTCTCTTCCACCCATGGTCTTCGAGACCGAGGGCATCTGGTTCGAGATCCCCAAGGCCGTGCAGCAGGCCGCCGAGGACGCCCGCGTGCACTTCATGGGCGGCATCCACGCCGTGGAGCACGCGGCCATCGGCATCCTGCCGCTGCTGGTCATGGCCGACCGCAACGACCTCGGCGGCATCTCCACGCCCTTCCACCCCCAGGTGGGCCGCGCCGCGGTCTTCATCTACGACGGCCACCCCGGCGGCGTGGGGCTCACGCGCCAGGCTTTCGTCCAGGCCGCGGAACTCCTCACCACCACCCTGGCCACCATCCGCGACTGTCCCTGCGAGCTCGGCTGCCCCTCCTGCGTGCACTCGCCCAAGTGCGGCTCGGGCAACAGGCCCATCTCCAAGGACGCTGCCTGTTTCGTCCTGGAAGCCCTGCGCACGTCCACTCCTGAATCGTTCCAACCTCTTTCCTTGATTGAGGAAACACCCTCCTCTCTAAGCTCCAACTGCGAACCCCGAGACAACCGCGAAGCCCCCGGTCCCGGTCCCGAGACCGCCCCGGAGGGCGGCGCCGCGGCGGCCGCTCCCCTCTCCGCCTACGGCGTGCTCGACGTGGAGACCCGGCGCTCGGCGGCGGAGGTGGGCGGCTGGCACCGCGCGGACAAGATGGGCGTAAGCGTCGCCGTGCTCTACGACTCGCGCGACGACGCCTTCCACAGCTACACCGAGGAGCGCATCCCCGAGCTGGCCGCCCGCCTCTCGGAGCTCGACCTCGTGGTCGGCTTCAACATCCGCCGCTTCGACTACAAGGTCCTTGCGGGCGTCGCGCCCTTCGACTTCGCCTCCCTGCCCACCCTGGACATGCTGGACGTGGTCAAGAACCGCCTGGGCTACCGCCTCTCCCTGGACAGCCTGGCCACGAGCACCCTGAACGCCCCCAAGTCCGCGGACGGCCTGCAGGCCCTGGAGTGGTGGAAGGAAGGCCGCCTGGACCTGATAACCGAATACTGCACCCACGACGTGGCCATCACCCGCGACCTCTTCCGCTACGGCCACGAACACGGCCACCTCCTCTTCCGCAACAAGCACGGCCAGGTGGTGCAGGTCCTGGTGGACTGGTAGGAGACGGCAGGCACGCACGCCCTGCCGCCTCCGGCCCGCACGACTTGACTGCGGGGCCTCGCGGGAACACTCTGCGGGAAAATCCACCAAGGAGCGTCCCGAAGGACAGGCCATGTTCCAGGACATCGACCCACACACGCTGACCTACGATCCCGACCACGGCGCGCCCGGCGAGAACGACCACCTCATGTTCCTGCGGGACGGGCGCGTGCTGCTGGCGGCCGACGGCGGCAGGCTCGCGGTCCCGACGTACGGGGAAGTGCGGGCCGCGCTCCGGGACAAGGCGGACGACGCCGTCTACCTCTTCTCCATGGACGAGACCGCCTTCTACTATTCACCAGAAGAAATAAACGAAACGAATCCATATACCTACAACGGCATCCGCGTGGTGCGCAGCCTCGCGCCCGCCCTTCTCTCCTTTGCCTGCGCCACGGCCTTCCATTTCGCCCAGTGGTACAGAACGAACCGCTATTGCGGGCAATGCGGCTGCGCCATGCTGCCCAGGGAGCGGGAGCGGGCGCTGCAGTGCCCGTGCTGCTCGCTGGTGAAGTACCCGAGGATATCGCCCGCGATCATCGTGGCGGTGGCGGACGGCGAGGAGCTGCTGCTGACCAAGTACTCCGGGCGCGAGTACACGAACTTCGCCCTGGTGGCGGGATTCGTTGAGCCCGGCGAGACGCTCGAGGCGGCCATAGCGCGCGAGGTCAAGGAGGAGGTCGGCCTGGAGATCGCCAACGTGCGCTACTACAAGAGCCAGCCCTGGGCCTTCTCGCAGTCTATCCTCATGGGCTTCTTCGCGGACCTGCACGGAGAGCGGACCATAACCATAGACCCCGGGGAACTCTCCGAGGCTGGCTGGTACCCCCGCTCCGCGCTGCCTGCCGACGAGTCCAGGTTCAGCCTGACCTGGGACATGATCGAGGCCTTCCGGAACAACGAGGTCTGACCCCAGACCCCGCGAAGCCCGCCTCCCTCTCTCCTTCCCTCTTCCCTCTGGTTCCATTCCCTCTTCACGGGTGCGGCCGCGCGCCGCACCCTGTGCAAAACTTTGTTCCTAACCATGTTCCAAACCCTGTTCACAGCATGTTCCTGGCATGTTCCCAAGGTGTTCCTGTTCGTTCTCAAAATAGATAACAACCTGTCATCACAACAATTCATGCTCAGACGACCTCGCAAAGGGCCGACAGACGCAGCGCGTGCGAAAGGGGTCCAGGCTCAGCCTGGCGCAGGGAGGGTCCAGGGAGGGGCGCGCAGCCCCTCCCTGGCCGCCGGAGGCATCAGGATTCTATTTCTTGCCGGGGGTGTGGTTCAGCTGGTCGAGCTTGGTCTGGACGGCTTTGGGGTTGGGGTAGGTGGCGAGGATGGACTGCAGGAGCTTCTTGGCGCGCTCCACCTGGCCGGAGTTGGCGTAGGCGTCGGCCAGGAGGTAGATGGCGGAGCTCTTGTCCTCCTTGGAGATGGTGGCCGAGGCGATGACCTGCTCGAGCAGCTCGGCCTCCTGGGGCCAGTTCTCCTGCAGGCCGTAGGTCTGGGCCAGCTCGTAGCGGCAGCGGGTGAGGCAGGAGGGTTCCTTGGCCTCGGAGAGGCATTCGCGCAGGCTGTCCTGGGCCAGGTCGTAGTGACCTTCCGTGGTGTAGGCGCGGGAGAAGCGCAGGGAGAGGAGGCAGGGGTCGGGCTCGGGCGAGGGGCCGAGGCGCTGGGCCTTCTGCCAGCTTTCCACGGCCTGGTCGAGGTGGCCTTCGGACTGCAGCAGGTCGCCCTGCTTGATGAGCACGGCTCTCGCCTTGTCCGGCTCGGAGCCGAACTCGAGCAGCATGGCCTCGAGGATGACGTGGGCCTTCTCGTTGTCGCCGCGGATCACGCTGACGATGTCGAGGAGCCGGTTCCAGGCCTGCCAGCGGCGGGAGTCGCCGGGGTTCTTCTGGAGGTACTCCTCGTAGAAGGTCTCGGCTTCGAGGTACAGGCCCTGGTCATAGGCCCTGGAGGCCTTCTCCAGGACGTCTTCCTTGGGCGGCTTGGGGGAGCAGCCGCCGATGAGGGAAAAGGCCAGGAGGAGGCCCGCCAGAAGCGAAATCCAGCGGGCCCCCCGATCCGTCCCCTTATTCCTCGACAAGACCATCGTCGATGGTTCCCTCGCGCACCAGGTCGAAGCCGGCCAGGGTGCCGCCGTCCAGGGAGGCCAGGCGCACGCCCTGGGTGGCGCGGCCGACCACGCTGATGTCCTTGACGCCGATGCGGATGACCTTGTTGGCCGAGGTCATCATGACCAACTGGTCGTCGTCCTGCACGAGGATGGCGCCGCGCACCTGGCCGGTCTTGGCGGTGACCTTCATGTTGATCACGCCGCGGCCGCCGCGCGACTGCAGGCGGTACTGGCCCACGGGGGTGCGCTTGCCGTAGCCGAGTTCGGAGACGGTGAGGATGTGGCCCCAGGTCTCGTCGGGCTCGCCCTCCTTCTGCGGCGGCACGACCACGGCGCCGACCACGATGTCCTTGCCGCGCAGGGCGATGCCCTTGACGCCGGAGGCGGTGCGGCCCATGGGGCGGACCTCGGTGACGGAGAAGCGGATGGCGGTGCCGCCCTGGGTGCAGAGCACGACCTCGTCGTTGTGCTCGATCTGGCGGACCATGATCAGCTCGTCGTCCTCGCGCAGGAGCACGGCCTTGATGCCCGAGGCGCGCACGTTGCGGTAGAGCGGGGCCAGGGTGCGCTTGATCATGCCGCGCTTGGTGACGAAGAGGAAGTACTTGTCCTCCGCGAAGTCGCGCACGGACATGGCCGTGGCGATGTGCTCGTCCTTCTCCAGGGGCACCAGGTTGGCGATGTGCGCGCCCTTGGCGTAGCGGCTGCCTTCGGGCACGCGGTGCACCTTCAGCTGGTGCATGCGGCCGAGGTTGGTGAAGAGCAGCAGGGACTGGTGGTTGGAGGTGGTGAGCAGGGCCTGGAGCATGTCGCCTTCGCTCGTTGCCGTGCCCGCGATGCCCTTTCCGCCGCGGCGCTGCTGCTGGTAGGAGTCGAGCGGCACGCGCTTGATGTAGCCGCGCCGGGTCAGGGTCACGACCACGTCCTCGTCGGCGATCAGGTCCTCGATGTCGATGGAGTCGGGGTCCTGCTCGATGATCACGGTCTTGCGCGGCGTGGCGAAGGTCTTCTTGATCTCCGTGAGCTCGTCGCGGATGACGCCCTTCAGGACCTCCTCGGAGTTGAGGATCGAGTTGTAGTACTCGATCTTCTGGATGAGGTCGCGGTACTCCTCGAGGAGTTTCTCGTGTTCGAGGCCGGTGAGGCGCTGCAGGCGCATGTCCAGGATGGCCTGGCCCTGGATGTCGGTGAGGCCGAAGCGCTCGGTGAGGCGGGACTTGGCCTCCAGGGGCGTAGCCGAGGTCTTGATGAGCTGCACCACCTCGTCGATGTTGTCCACGGCGATGCGCAGGCCTTCGAGGATGTGGGCGCGCTTCTCGGCCTTGTCCAGGTCGAACTTGGTGCGCCGGATGATGACCTCGCGGCGGTGGCGCAGGAAGTGCTCGAGGATCTGCTTGACGTTCAGCAGCATGGGCCGGTTGTCGACCACGGCCATCATGTTGATGCCGAACGAAGTCTCGAGCGGCGTGTACTTGTAGAGGGAGTTGACGATGATGTCCGCGACCGTGCCCTTCTTCAGGTCCACGACGATGCGGATGCCCTTGCGGTCGGACTCGTCGCGCAGGTCGGAGACGCCCTCGATCTTCCGGTCGTTGACGAGCTGGGCGATCTTCTCCACCAGGCTCGACTTGTTCACCGCGAAGGGGATCTCCCGGATGATGATGGACTGCCGGCCGGACTTGGTCTCCTCGATCTCCACGGTGCCGCGGATGCGCACGGTGCCGCGGCCGGAGGCGTAGGCCTCGGCCAGGCCCTGGCCGCCGTAGAGCGAGGCGCCGGTGGGGAAGTCGGGCCCCTTGATGAGCGTGGCGAGCTCGCCGATGGTGCAGGCGGGGTTGTCCAGCACGTGGATGGTGCCGTCCACCAGCTCGCCCAGGTTGTGGGGCGGGATGTTGGTGGCCATGCCCACGGCGATGCCCGCCGAGCCGTTGAGCAGCAGGTTCGGCACCTTGGTCGGCAGGACCACGGGCTCCTGCAGGGAGTTGTCGTAGTTGGGCCGCCAGTTGACGGTGTCCTTGTCGATGTCGCCGAGGAACTCCGCGGTCAGGCGGGACATGCGCACTTCGGTGTATCGCATGGCCGCCGCGGCGTCGCCGTCGATGGAGCCGAAGTTGCCCTGTCCGTCCACCAGGGCGTCGCGCATGGAGAAGTCCTGGGCCATGCGCACCAGGGCGTCGTACACGGCCGAGTCGCCGTGCGGGTGGTACTTACCGATGACGTCACCGACCACGCGCGCGGACTTCTTGTAGGGCCTGTTCCAGCTGTTGGAGAGCTCGTGCATGGCGTAGAGGATGCGCCTGTGCACGGGCTTCAGGCCGTCCCGGACGTCCGGGATGGCGCGGCCCACGATGACCGAGAGCGAGTACTCCAGGTACGACTTCTTGATTTCCTGTTCGATGCTTATCTGACTCACACGATATCTCCGTCGTTCGCCCGGGAGGCAAGGGCCGATGCCCTGCCCGGCAGGCGTTTGCGTGCGGCTGGACGCAGACCGGCCGGATGCCGGCTAGATGTCCAGCTCCGCGACAGCCAGGGCGTTCTGCTCGATGAATTCGCGGCGCGGCTCGACCTTGTCGCCCATGAGCTTCTGGAAGATGTCGTCCGCCTCCATGGCGTCCTCCACCGTGACCCTGAGCATGGTGCGCTTCTCGGGGTTCATGGTCGTTTCCCAGAGCTGCTCGGGGTTCATTTCGCCCAGGCCCTTGTAGCGCTGGATGGCGAAGCCCCTGTGGCCTTCCTCCAGGATGCGCTCGCGCAGGGCGAAGAGGCCGGACACGGTGAAGGTGTTCTCCTTGGCCGCGACGGTGAAGTCGAAGCTCCCGGCCTGCTCCTTGAGCTCGGCGTGGATCTCCCAGGCCGTCTTGTAGAGCTTGGAGTTCAGGAACTCCACGCCCAGGCGGGTGAAGGCGCCGTTGGCGTCCTCGAAGCAGAGGAAGAGGCGGGCCTCCACCTCGTCCTCGTGGCGGTCGATCCAGGCGCGCCAGCCGCTCTCGCGCATGTGCGCGAGGAAGCGCTCGCCCTCGGCCGCGGCTTCCGCGTCACCGTTGAAGTTGGCGGGGGAGAGGAGCGTGTCGTGGGCCGCGATGTGCATCATGAGCTCTTCGTGCAGGCCGTAGTTCCGGGCCTCGGCGACCTTGTGCTCGAGCTGCCCGATCCTGTCGAGGAACTTGGTCAGCACGCCGCCCTTGAGGTCCAGCCCCGAGGGCGCGGTGATCTCCACCTCTCCGGCGATGCTCGAGAGGAGGAACTTCTGCAGGTCCTCCTCGTTCTTGATGTAGCGCTCGGTCTTGCCCTTGGCCACGCGGAAGAGCGGCGGCTGGGCGATGTAGAGGTTGCCGCGGCCGATGAGCCCTTCGTACTGGCGGAAGAAGAAGGTCAGGAGCAGGGTGCGGATGTGCGCCCCGTCCACGTCGGCGTCGGTCATGATCACGATCTTGTGGTAGCGCAGCTTGTCGAGGTCGAGGTCGTCCTCGCCGATGCCCGCGCCCATGGCCGTGATCAGGGCCCTGATCTCCTTGTTGCCGAGCATCTTGTCGAAGCGCGTCTTCTCCACGTTCAGGATCTTGCCGCGCAGCGGCAGGATGGCCTGGAACTTGGGATCGCGGCCCTGCTTGGCCGAGCCGCCTGCGGAATCGCCCTCGACGATGAACAGCTCGGACTCCTCGGGCTTCTTGGACTGGCAGTCGGCCAGCTTGCCGGGCAGGGAATGGTCCGAGAGGGCGCCCTTGCGCCGCACCAGGTCGCGCGCCTTGCGGGCGGCGTCGCGGGCGCGGGCGGCGTCCACGATCTTCTCGACGATGGCCTTGGCGTCGTTCGGGTTCTCCTCGAAGAAGACCATCATCTTCTCGTAGACCAGGGAGGAGACCACGCCCGCGACCTCGGAGTTGCCGAGCTTGGTCTTGGTCTGGCCCTCGAACTGCGGCTGGGGCAGCTTGACCGAGATGATCGCGGTCTGGCCCTCGCGCACGTCGTCGCCGGTGACCGTCTCCTTCAGCTTCTTCGGAAGGTCGGCGTTCTTGATGTAGGTGTTGATGGCCCTGGTGAAGGCGGTCTTGAAGCCCACGAGGTGGGTGCCGCCTTCCTTGGTCCGGATGTTGTTGGCGAAGGTGAGGACGTTCTCCTTGTAGCCCGCGTTGTACTGCAGCGCGAACTCCACGAGCACGCCGTCCTGCTCGCCCTGGCCGTAGACCATGTGGTGGATGGTGGTCTCGCCCTGGTTCAGGTCGGTGACGAAATCCCTGATGCCGCCGTCGAAGTGGAAAGTGTCGTTCTGGCCGGAGCGCTCGTCGTTGAACTCGATGGTCAGGCCGGAGTTCAGGTAGGCCATCTCGCGGAAGCGCTTCTGCAGCACCTCGTGCACGAACTGGTTGGTCTCGAAGATCTCCTCGTCGGGCCTGAAGCGGACGATGGTGCCGCGGCTCTCGTCCTCGCCCTGCTCCACGAGGTCGGTGACGGGCACGCCGCGCTCGTAGCGCTGCCAGTAGCGGCGGCCGTCGCGCTTGACCTTGACCTCCAGGTACTCGGACAGCGCGTTGACGCAGGACACGCCCACGCCGTGCAGGCCGCCGGAGACCTTGTAGGCGCCGTCGCCGAACTTGCCGCCGGCGTGCAGCTTGGTCATGACCACCTCGACCGCGGGTCGGCCGAGCTTGGGGTGCATGTCCACGGGGATGCCGCGGCCGTTGTCCGAGACCGTGATCGAGTTGTCCAGGTGGAGTATGACCTTGACCCGGTCGCAGTAGCCGGCCATGGCCTCGTCGATGGCGTTGTCCACGACCTCGTAGACGAGGTGGTGCAGACCGCGGACGTCCGTGGAGCCTATGTACATGGCCGGGCGCTTGCGCACCGCCGCCAGGCCTTCCAGCACGGTGATGCTGTCGGCCGTATATTCGGACTTTTTGATCTCCTCGCTCATCGTTAGGCGTCTTCCTCGGTGTAGTAGGTTTCCTCGACGATCTTCATGGGCATGATGATGACCAGGTAGTCCGGGTCCTCTCCGCCCTTCACGCCGCAGGGTCCCTCGGTGCCCGTCAGGACGAAGGATATCTGCTTGGAGCCGAAGTGGCTCATGATCTCGATCAGGTTGCGGGTGGGGAAGGCGATCTTCGCGATCTCCCCTTCGTACTCCACGCTCAGCGACTCGTTGGCCGTGCCGACTTCCTGGCCCTGGGAGAAGAGCTGCATCTCCGAGGGCGAGAAGGACAGGTTGGTGCAGCGGTTGTTCTCGGAGTTGAATATCATGATGCGGTCGAGCGCGTCCATGAACTCCTGGCGGTCCACCGTGAGCCGCGCCGAGCCGCCCGCCGTGACCTTGGAGAGGAAGCCGCCCACGTCCGGGTACTGGTAGTAGGAGAGCGGCAGGCTGAAGGTCTCGACCTTGTCGCCGGTGCGGAAGAAGAGGCGCTTCTCGCCCAGGGCCAGCTCGATCTCTCCCGTGGGCAGCCACTTCTTGAGCTCGAGCAGGTACTTCTTCTGGATGAGCACGCCGCCGTGCGGGAGCATGGCGTGCAGGTCGTCGTTCCTGAAGGCCAGCATGGAGAACTGGTGGCCGTTCAGCCCCTGGGCGCGGATGATCTTCTCGCCGCTCTGGTCCGTGCCGGGCACGAGGTTCAGGCAGGCGATGGCCTCCATGGTGTCTTCCTCGGAGATGCAGAAGGCGGTCTTGTCGATGACCTCCTGCAGGTAGTCTCCGGACCAGATCACGGACTCCCCGGCCGGGAAGTCGGAGAACTTCTGGAACCAGCTCGGGTCGTTGGTGGGCAGCTTGTACTTGCGCTTGCCCTGCTCGATGAGCAGATGGCTGTCGCCCTCGTCGCTCCTGATGGCGATCTCTCCCGGAGGCAGCTTGCGCACCAGGTCGTAGAAGGAGCGGCCCTGCACGCCCGCCAGGCCCGGGGTCTCCACGCGCGCCGCGTAGGATCCGCAGAACTCCAGGTTCGAATCCGTGGACATGATGGAGAGGTGCTCGCCCTCGGCCCTGAGCCAGATGGTGCGCAGGAAGGCCGCGCCCGTCTTGGCCGGAATGATGTTCGAGGATTTCTGAAGTCCCTCGATGATGTCGTCGCGGAAAACTTTCAGATACATATAAAATCTCCTTGTTTTCGTAATAGGCCGCTGTTCTTTGTTCTCAACTCACCTATCCAGCAGTCATAGCTGGATTTTATTGGAACAAACAGGGAACCTCCAAGGAACCGGGCGCACACGCGGATGGATCTGGATCATGTCCGGTCCCTGGTAACGCACTTTTGTTTCAAAGTTATCAACAGTTGTTTCGTATCCTTGTTAACCTTCTGCATTTTCTTGACTTTATTGACGGCGTACAGGGCCGTGGAGTGGTCCTTTCCGCCGAATATCCGGCCCAGGGCGGGGAACGAGGAGCCGAGCAGCTCGCGGCAGAGGAACATGGCCATCTGCCGCGCCTTGACGATCTCGTGGTGGCGCTTGGCGCCCTTGATCTCCTTGGGGCTGATGCTGAAGTGCTCGCCCACGGTCTCGATGATCATGTCCGAGGTCAGGGCGGGCTTGGGCGCGTCCTCGGTGTGCGCGAGGATGAGGTCGAAGTCCTTGGGCCCGATATCCTTGTTGACCAGCTCCTTGTAGGCGAAGATCTTCAGGAGGATGCCCTGCAGGAACCTGAAGTCCTGGAAGCGCTGGCCGAGCATGAGGATCTGTTCCTTGTCCAGGCTGATCTTCTTCTGGCGGCACTGCTGGCGGATGTACTGCACGCGGATCTCGAGGTCCGGGGCCTTCAGGTTGACGATGAGCCCCCATTCCAGGCGGGACTTGAGCGTGGGGTGCAGGAAGTCGTAGGAGGTCAGCTTGTCCGAGCAGGCGAAGACCATCTGCTTGCGGTTGTCGTAGAAGGCGTTGAAGAGGACGACCAGCTCCTGCTGCAGGGCCAGGTTCTTCTGGATGAGCTGGAAGTCGTCGATGCACAGGACGTCGTAGCTCGTGAAGTGCTCGCGCGCCTTGAACACGTCGCCGCCGAAGCGGGTGGCGTAGATGTTGCCGATGTCCTCGACCGTGCCCAGGAAGATGCTGGTGCTCTCGGGCTTCTTGCTGACCTCGTTGGCGATGGCGCGGATGAGGTGCGTCTTGCCCGAGCCGTTCTCGCCGCAGACGATGAAGGGGTTGAAGATGATCGACTGCTGCTTGGCCACCTCGCGCGCCGAGGCCAGGGGGAAATAGTTCTTCTGGTTGACCAGGAAGGATTCGAAGCTGAACTGGCCGCCGAAGGGGAAGTCGATGGACTTGGTTCCGCCGCTTTGCGCGGGCAGGCTCTCCTTGGGGGCGGTGGCGCCGCGGCCCGTGGAGTAGGCGATGACGAAGCCGGGGCCGAGGAAGGAGGAGAGCTGCTCCTCGAAACGGCCCTGCACGTTCTGGGCGAACCAGGTGGAGAAGAAGGAATGGGGGAAGGTGACCTGCAGGCGTTTTTCCCGTTCCTGGACTTCCAGGCTCAGCGGGTCGAACCAGCGCCTGAGCTCCATGTCGGAGAAAGCCTGTTCGAGATGGGTGCGTAGGGCGTTTTTCAAAGGGGGAAGGTGTTGTTGTGGTTCATTGGAGAACTGGGCGTCCGAAAACCTGATCGAACTATGACGAACGTGAAATTCCGTCCCGTCTCCCCACAGCTCTTCATATAACTGAAATAAGGACTTAAGCCAAGTAATTTGTGGCCAGGAAAGCCCTTGACCGCGATCCCTCCAAGGGCTTGCCGGGACAGTGGAAAAACCCTTCGTTTTTCCTTGCTGTAAGCGCGTCCCGCGGGCGCTTCGCAAGGGGGTGGCCGGCCTCATGTTCCCTGCCGCGGGACAGGTTGCCAAGCCGACGGCTTTGGGCCACTATTGCCCCCCATTATTTCACGGCTGAAAAGCCGACCCGCGAGCGGGTTTTCCCCAGGAGGGAAGAGATGTCCGGCGCCAAGCAGGTCACGAAGACGGTTCAGGAAATCAACGAGCGCATCCGCAAGGGCAAGGCCGTGGTGCTCAACGCCTCGGAGATGGTCGAGGCCGTGCGCAGCATGGGCAAGGTCAAGGCGGCCAGGGAAGTGGACGTGGTCACCACGGGCACCTTCTCGCCCATGTGCTCCTCGGGCATGCTCTTCAACATCGGGCAGGAGCCGCCGGTCATCAAGGTCCAGAAGATGCGCATGAACAACGTGCCCTGCCATGCGGGCCTGGCCGCGGTGGACGCGTACCTCGGGGCCACGGAGCTTTCCAAGGACGACCCGCTGAACAAGATCCATCCTGGGACGTTCAAGTACGGCGGCGGCCACGTCATCGAGGACCTCATCCGCGGCAAGGCCGTGAGCCTGTGGTGCGAGGCCCACGGCACGGACTGCTACCCGAAGAAGAAGCTGGAGAAGGACGTCACCCTGGCGGACCTGCCCTACGCCCAGCTCCTCAATCCGCGCAACTGCTACCAGAGCTACAACGTGGCCGTGAACATGACCTCGCGCACGATCTACACCTACATGGGGCCGCTCAAGCCCAACGTGCGCAACGCCAACTTCGCCACCGCGGGCGAACTCTCGCCGCTCTTCAACGACCCCATGTTCAGGACCATCGGCCTGGGCACCAAGATATTCCTCGGCGGCGGCACGGGCTGGGTGCTCGGCGCGGGCACGCAGCACAACCCGAGGCCCAGGCGCAACGAGCGCAACCTGCCGCTGCACCCCGCGGGCACGATCATGGTCCGCGGCGACATGAAGCAGATGAACCCCCGCTACGTGCGCGGCGCGAGCATCCTCGGCTACGGCGTCTCCCTGTCGGTGGGCATCGGCATCCCCATTCCGATCCTGGACGAGGAGATGGCCTGGTACACGTCCGTCTCGGACGCCGACATCACCATGCCCGTGGTCGATTACGGCCACGACTACCCGAACGGCGTGAAGCGCGTGTTGGGCCAGCCCACCTTCGAGGAGCTCATGTCCGGCGAGATCACCGTGAACGGCGAGCAGGTGCCCACGGTGCCGGTCTCGAGCCGGGTCATCGCGCTCGAGATCGCCGAGGAGCTGAAGGCCCGCATCATGAGCGGCTCCTTCCTGCTGACCGAGGCCCAGGAGCAGATTCCGGCGTTCTGAGCGGCTTTACTATGAGGCAGGCGCTCAAGAGCAAGCTCGAGGCCGTGCGCGCGGCCGTGACGCGGCAGGGGAGGGCGGACGCCGCCCTCCCGCCCCTCACGGGCATCGTCTCGGTGTCCGGCGGGCTGGACTCGCGGCTCCTGGCCCACGTGCTCCGGCAGTGGGACCTGCCCTTCACGGCGGTGCACGTCACCGGCCCCCACATCCCCATGCGCGAATCCGCCCGGGCCGTGGCCTGGCTCGCGGCCCAGGGCAGGCCCTTCCACACCGTGGAGGCCGACCCCCTGAACCGGGTCGAGGTCCTGCACAACGGCAGGCAGCGCTGCTACGTCTGCAAGGGCGTCATGTTCCGCCGCATCGCCTCCCTGGCCCGCGAGCTCGGCGCCGAGCTCGTCGTGGAGGGCAGCCACGCCGACGACCTTCAGGGCTACAGGCCCGGCCTCACGGCCCTGGCCGAGCTCGGGGTGGTCAGCCCCTGGGCCCTGGCCGGGATCCGCAAGGCCGAGCTGCGCGAGCTGGCCCGGGAGCTCGGCCTCGCCGACCCGGAGCAGCCGAGCCGCCCCTGCCTGTTCACGCGCCTGGAATACGGCATGATCGTGAGCGCGGAGCTGCTGCGCAAGACCGCCGAGGTGGAGCAGGAGGTGGAGGGCCTGGGGCTTCGCGACTTCCGGTTGCGCCTGCACGCGGACGGCCGGATCGTGGTGCAGATCCACGCCCGCGAGCGCGGCCACGCCAGGGGGCACGAGCGCGCCGTCCTGGCCATGGTGCGCGAACGCTTCGCCACCCCGCCGCAGATCCTCTACAGCGAGACGGTGAGCGGCTATTTCGACGACAACGCCGGGCAGGCGGACGCCTGACGGCCCGTCGGCCCGGATCGCGGGCCGCGAACGAGGAGGACGACATGGCGGCCACGGTCCACTTCTGGAATCTCCGTTCCACGCACAATGCCCCCTACCACGCGCGCATCACCCGCCTGCTGAAGAAGGCGGGCGCAGGGGAGACGGTCCGCGCGGGCGACCTCACGGCCGTGAAGCTGCACTTCGGCGAGGCGGGCGTCACGAGCCAGCTGCAGCCGCTGCAGATAAAGCCCGTGGTCGCTTTCCTCAAGGGGCTCGGCGCCAAGCCCTTCCTCACCGACACCTCCACCCTCTACGTGGGGCAGCGCGGCGAGGCCGTGTCCCACTGCATGGTCGCCTCGGCCCACGGCTACGACGCGGCCGTGCTCGGCGCGCCCGTGATCATGGCCGACGGCCTGCGCAGCACCCACGAGCGCGCCGTGGCCGTGGCCGGCAACCACTTCACGGAGGCCTTCCTGGCCGCGGACATCGTGGAGGCGGACTCCATGGTCGTGCTCTCCCACTTCAAGGGGCACGTGGCCGCGGGCTACGGCGGGGCGCTCAAGAACCTGGCCATGGGCTGCGCCACGCGCAAGGGCAAGATGCAGCAGCACTGCGGCATGGGCCCCAGGCTGGACCCCGAGAAGTGCAAGGCCTGCGGCCAGTGCATCGAGGTCTGCGCACCGGGCGCCCTGCGCCTGGACGAGAAGGAGCGCATCGCCGTGGAGCGCGAGCTGTGCGTCGGCTGCGGCGCCTGCTTCCACGCCTGCAGCACCGGCGCCCTGGAGGTGGACTGGGGCATGGAGCACGGCCGCTTCATCGAGCGGATGATGGAGTACGCCCTGGCCGTGACCTCGAACCTGAAGCGCCCGGCGGTCTACCTGAACTTCGTCCTCTCCGTGACCCCGGAGTGCGACTGCATGGGCTTCTCGGACGCGGCGATCTGCCCGGACCTGGGCGTGCTGGCCTCCACCGACCCCGTGGCCCTGGACCAGGCCTGCCTGGACCTCGTGGACGCCGCGCCGCCGCTCTTCCCGAGCAAGCTGCCGAAGGGGACCAAGGCCGGGGAGAGCAAGTTCCTGGCGCTGAACCCCAAGATGCCCGCGGCCTTCGGCCTGGACTACGCGGAAAGGCTCGGCATCGGCACGCGCGAGTACGTGCTGAAGACGGCCTAGCGCCGGGTCCGCCTGCGCGGCCCCGCGCTGCGCGGGATGACCTCTTCGGGGAGCTGCGGGCGGGTGATGCGGATGCCCGGGCAGGCGGCGCGCTCGGGCACGAAGGAGCCCATGACCGGCATCTCGGAGCAGTCCTGCTCCACGTGCGCGGCCAGGAACTCGTGCGGGTCGAGGATGATGGACTCGTCCGCGACGGGCACGGTCCGGCAGAACATCTCGCCCCAGTTCGTGGAATAGACCAGCGAGGCCTGGCGGATGGCCGGGGTCTCGCGCGGCAGGGTCAGGTTGAGCACGAAGAAGGCCCTGACCACGCGCTCGGGCGAGAGGCTCTCCTCGATGTCCGTCTCGAAGGTCACCTGGCGCGGGAAGAAGTCCCCGAGCGCCAGCAGAAGCTCCTCCACGTCCTGGGCGATGACCGGGGAGAGGTTGTAGTCCACCTTCAGCGGCAGGTCGTGGAAGTAGATCTCGTTGGCCTCGATCCAGGCCACGAGCCAGCAGAGGTCCGGGGCGCGCTTGAGCTCCAGGAGGTCCAGGCGCCTCGTGCGGTGGTTCATCTGCCCGGCCAGGACCTGGTACTGCGGCCTGCCCCTACCCGCCTTCACGGCCCCGAAGCTCAGGCGGTCGAGCATGCCGCGCTCCATGTGCACGAAGCTCAGGCGGTCGATCTTGTGCTTCCTGGGCGCGAAGACCGAGAAGATCCTGCGGCCGAGCTTGGTCAGGTCGCGCGGGTCTATGGCGACCTTCTGCGCTGCCCTGGGCGCGGCTTTCGGGGCGGCCTTCCGGCCCGGGGCGTCGCGCCCGGCGTCCGCGGCTTCCCCGCCGCGGACGAGGTCGCTGACGCGCAGGTAGGTGCCGAGCACGAACTGGTTGACCCTGGCCCCCACCTCGATGATGCGCGGCAGGCTCCATTCCTCGGCCAGGCAGACGTCCTTGAAGCAGATGGCCTCGTCGCCGATGCGCATGGAGAAGAGCATGCGCATGCTCTTCTCCTCGGGCCTCCTGGGCAGCCCCGTGCCCGCCGCCTCGCGGCCGATCCTGGCCTTGAGGAAGAAGCTCATCTTGATCAGCTCCACGGCCTCCCTGTCGCCCTGGGCGGCGTAGAACTCGGCCACCTCCAGGAAGAGGAGCACGTAGGGGTCCACGGCGCGCAGGTCCGTGCATCCGGCCAGGATGTTGGCCTTCACGCGGTCGCACAGGAGCACGCCGTGCCTGGCCTGGGCCACGTACTTCTCGAGCAGGCCGAACTTCATGATCGACTTGAACGGGCTCTTCAGCGCCTTGACGATCTGCCACAGCGAGGCGCCGAAGAACTCCGCGGCCGGGATGGAGGGCACGTGGCCGAGGTCGATGAAGCGCTCGCGCGCCTCGTCCCGCACCAGCCGTTCCATGGCCGCGTCGTAGGCCGCCTGGCCAGCTCCCGGCTCGGCCAGCCACCAGATGGGCTTCTTGCCCGCCACGTGCACGGCGCTGCGGTAGAATTCCTCCTTCAGCATCAGGGCCTGGGCCGTGCCCGAGGACTCGCCGCCGGACGAGCCGAAGTTGTTCTCGCGCACGCTCTTCTCGTCCATGAGGAAGAAGTAGACCTCGAGCCCGAACTCCTCCTCGGCCCAGTCGCGGATGATCTCGCACTTCTGGCGCAGCCCCTCCACGTCCTGCTCGGCCAGCTCCTCGAGCTTGCAGCACAGCCAGTAGTCCACGTCCGAGTCCTCGGACTGCGCGATCGTGCCCAGGCTGCCGATGGTGTAGATGGCCTCGATGGGCACGGCCCCGGGCTGCGGCGCCTTGAGCGCGGCCGAGGGGAAGCGGCGCCGCGCGGCCTCCAGGGCGGAGTAGGTGGGCTGGTAGGCCGCCACGCGGCAGGGCGGGGCCACGGGATAGAGCCCGGTCTCGCGGTCGAAGAAGTCGCCGTGCAGGAGCAGGGGGACCATGGCGAAGAACTCCGCCCCCCTCGCGCCCAGCTTCTCCATGCCCCAGCTCAGGCGGCGGTCGTTGTTGGCGATGAAGGGACGGCAGGTGCGCCTGCGCTCGGTCTCGCGCAGCCATTCCACGACCGTCTGCCCGGCCAGCTCCACGGCCTCCCTGGAAAGGGACGGCAGGCGCTGCGACTCCAGGGCCCCGGAAACGGCGCGAAGCCGCGTGAGCAGGGTGCGGTCCGCCAGCGCGCCCACCACGGGGTCGTCGCTGTCCACCCCGTCCACGGTGCAGCCCTTGAAGGTGCAGGCGTCGAAGGAGACGTTCCTGAGCGTCAGGGCCGCGAAGCGCGCCCCGTGGATGGCGCAGTCCGCGAATTCCACGCCCTCGGCGCGCAGCCTGTCCCAGTCCGAGCCCGAGAGGTCGAGCCCCCTGAAGCGGCAGGTGCGGATCGAGAGCAGGGAGAGGCTCGTCTGCATGAGCAGGCCCCAGTCGAAGGAGACCGCCTCCATGCTGCCTTCCGCGAAGGACGCGCGGCGCAGCAGGCACATGGCCAGCACGCAGTCGCCGAAGTCGCAGCCGAAAAAGCGCGTCTCGCGGAAGGTGCAGTTCTCGAAGCGGCAGCGCACGAAGCGCGCCTCCCGGAACACGGCGCGGTCGAAGACGCAGCCAGTGAAGGAGCAGTCCGTGAAGCGGGCGGAGGAGAGCCGCGATCCGGCGAAGTCGGCCTGGGTGAAGCGCACGGCCGAGAAGACGGGCGCCTCCATGCGGCGGCCCCTGGCCGCGAAGCGCAGCGACTCCTCGTCCTGCATCCGCAGGTCCTTCTCCACCGGCACGTCGGGCTCCCTTCCGCCTTCTTCGTCCCCGTCCGGGGGCCCGTCCAGCGTCCCGCGCGGCACCAGCACGGCCACGTGCTCCAGGAGCTTCGCCGCGGCCTCCCGGGCCTCTCCGGCCCGGGCCGCGAGGCAGCGCTCCATGTTCACCGGATCCACGCGGCCGAGCAGCAGGAAGCAGAGCAGGAGCACGGCGGGCCGCTCGCGCTCCGGGACCGCGTCCAGGAAGGCCCGCTGCTCGCGCGGGGGGAGCAGCGGCAGGCGGGCGATGAGCGCCTTGCGCATGGCCGCGCCCCGGGTGGCCGCGTAGAGCCCGGCCAGGATGCGTCCGATGCCGTGCATGCCGACCGTGGCCAGGGTCTCAAGGACCGGCAGGACGATCTCCCTGTCCGCGCTCCTCAGGCTCTGCGCCAGCCCGTGCGTCAGCCCCCTGACGGGCTGCGGCGCAAGTCCCATGACTGCCTCGAGCAGGGGCGCGGCCTGGTCGGCGTCCTCGGCCTGGGCCGCGAGCCGCGCGAGTCTCTCGGCCAGTTCCTGGCTGCCGAGCCCAAAAAGGCAGGGGACGAGGTCGAGCAGCTCGCCTGACAGGGTGCGCTGCGAGGCCAGGTGCAGGGCATGGCTGCCGAAGGGACCGGCAAGCAGGGCCTCGCGCAGGGGAAAGGCGGGCCCGGGCACGACCCCGCCGAAACGGCCCAAGAGCCGCGCGCCTTCCTCCACGGAGGCTTCCCTGAGCGCGCCGAGCGCGCTCAGGGCGAAATCACGAAAGGCCGCGTCGTTCCGCCTGGGGGAGAGGAGCAGGCGGTTGAAGAGCAGGTGGCGGGGCGTCTGCGGCATCTCGGCCAGGACGGCGGCCGCGTCTCCGGCGGGCACCACGCCCTGCTCGACCAGGGTCACGGCCAGGATGCGGCCGAAGGCGCCCAGGCGCGGGAGCAGATCGAAGGCGAGGAGGCCCAGACCGCCGGGCTCGGCATTGCCCGGGGCCGCGCCCGAGGAGGCCTCGGCCGGGGCAGGGGAGAAGAGGCGGGCCAGGGTGAAGAGCGTCAGGGCCGCCTCGGAGCGCAACGCGTCGAGGACCGCGTCCTCAGGCTCGCCCGCGCAGGCGGCGAAGAGCGCTGCGCGCAGCTCCCTCTCGGTGCTCCCGGCCACGGTCGGAGCGGGCTCGTCGATGATGAAACATTCCGCCAGGCGGCGGATCTCCGGCCACAGCCGCGGTGGCGGAGGGGAGGCCAGAAAGGCGCGCAGCCCGTTGGCTGCATCGTGCAGGCGGCTTGCTTCGAGCATGGTCTTCGTCTGCCGGCCTCTCCGGCTGCCTCCCTGCGCGGCCCGAACCCGTCCCGCTCGGGCATCGACCGATATCCGCCCGTATCCTGCCGATATCCTGCCGCTGCCGCCGGGCCGAAACGGGCCTTGCCGCGCTGCTGCGAAACCCACCCTCGAGGGCAATGGTGTCACAATTGCGCCTCCGTGAAAAGGCCCCAGCCCCGCGCGAGCGGCGGACGGCGCAGCTTTCCGGCTGGTCATTGCGCATGGATTGACACCGGGGCGCGGCCCGGGCATCACTCCGACAAGACCAGGAAAAGCCGCCATGCATGCCCTGCTCAGATTCCACGGCGACCTGCCGGACCTGCTGCGCCGTCCGCACGAGCGCGGCGAGGTGCGCTATCCCGCGGACCGCGCAGCCTCGCTCAAGGACGTCGTCGAGGCCTGCGGCATCCCGCACACCGAGGTCGATTCCCTGGCCGAGGACGGCCGGGCCGCGGATTTCGCCACGCCCCTGCGCGCCGGGACCGCGGTGGACGTGCGCCCGCCCGTGCCGCCGCTCGACCCCACGGCGCCCCATCCCCTGCGCGAGCCCCTGCCGTCCCTGCGCTTCCTGGCCGACGCCAACGTGGGCAGGCTCGCCACCTGGCTGCGGCTCCTCGGCCTGGACACGGCCTACGACAACGTCTCCGAGGACGCGGAGGTGGCCGAGCGGGCGGCGCGCGAGGGCCGCGTGCTGCTGACCCGCGACCGCCGCCTCCTGCGGCGCAGGATCGTGGCCCACGGCCGCCTGCTGCGCACAGGCGACCCCGCGCGGCAGCTGGGCGAGGTCCTGACCCTCTATGGCCTGAGAGGCCCCTTTGCGCCCTTCTCGCGCTGCCTGCGCTGCAATACGCCGCTTCGTCCCGTGGCCAAGGCCGAGGTCCTGCCCCGCCTGCTGCCCAAGACCAGGCGCTACTACGAGGAGTTTCATATCTGCCCGTCCTGCGACAGGATCTACTGGGCGGGATCGCACCACGACGGCATGCTGCGGATGCTGCGCGAGCTCGGCGTGCCGCTTCCCGGCGCCTGAGCCCTTCCCCGACCCTTGCCATCGGGGCCGCGCCGGGTCACAATGCGCGGCAGAATCGGGATCGCGGGCGCACCACGGACAAGGAGCACAGGACCATGGCCAGACGCGGCAAAAAGACCCTCTTCTCGACTACCATCCCCGTTCTGGGGGAGCTCGCCCACGTGAGCCCGCTCAGCTACTGCCGCTTCGTTTCGGACGAGGCGCGCATGCGCATCGAGCTGACCGAGGAGGAGGTCACCGGACTCAAGGCGGGCGAGCTGCTGGCCCTGGACTTCGAGATCGCCGGGCCGCGCCAGGAGCTCTACTTCAACCCGTCGAAGACCAAGTGCGCCGTCGTCACCTGCGGCGGCCTGTGCCCGGGCATCAACGACGTCATCCGCTCCATCGTCATGGAGGCCTACCACACCTACGACGTGGCCGCGTGCCTCGGCATCCGCTTCGGGCTGCAGGGCTTCATGGCGAGCTACGGCCACGACGTGGCCGAGCTCGACCCGGACAACGTCGCCAACATCCACGAGTTCGGCGGCACCATCCTCGGCTCGTCGCGCGGCCCCCAGCCCGCCGAGGACATCGTGGACGCGCTCGAGCGCATGAACGTCGGCATCCTCTTCGTCATCGGCGGAGACGGGACCATGAAGGCCGCGCGGGCCATACAGGCCGAGGTCCACAAGCGCGACCTGCGCATCTCGGTCATCGGCATCCCCAAGACCATCGACAACGACATCAACTTCATATCCCGCTCCTTCGGCTTCGACACGGCCGTGGAGCAGGCCACCAAGGCCATCCGCTCGGCCCACATAGAGGCCGAGGGCGCCTTCAACGGCATCGGCATGGTCAAGCTCATGGGCCGCCATTCCGGCTTCATCGCCGCCCAGAGCGCCCTGGCCCTCAAGGAGGTTAACTTCGTCCTGATCCCGGAGTATCCCTTCGAGCTGACCGGGGAGAACGGCCTGCTCGCCGCCCTGGAGGACAGGCTGCGCAAGCGCCGCCACGCCGTCATCGTGGTCGCCGAGGGGGCCGGGCAGCACCTGCTCGACGTGCGCAAGGAGCGCGACGCCTCGGGCAACATCCGGCTCGGCGACATCTCCAGCCTGCTGCGCCAGGAGATCGCCGACTACCTGAGCGCGCGCGGCATCTCCCACACCCTCAAGTTCATCGACCCGAGCTACATCATCCGCTCGGTCCCGGCCAACTCCAACGACCGCGTCTACTGCGGGTTCCTGGGCCAGAACGCCGTGCACGCGGCCATGGCGGGCAAGACCGGCATGGTCGTGGCCCGCGTCCAGGACCGCTACGTGCACCTGCCCTTCGACCTCGTGACCTCGGCCCGCAAGAAGCTCAACATCCATTCCGACTTCTGGCGCGCCGTGCTCGAGTCCACCGGCCAGCAGCACCTGGGCCCGGACCCGGACGCCTGCGTGCCCGACTTCCTGCACGAATAGCCGGATTTCCGCCCGTTCCAGGCCTTCGCGGCACGCCTTGCCAAGAGGCTCGGCCGCGGCTATACGTGGAATCGCACCGCCATGACGGCGGCGCCTTCCATGGACGGAAGACACGCGGCGTCCCGGACAGGGCGCCCACGCAGGCCTCGGGCACAGCGGCCCCGGGAAAGACCATGCGCGTCGGCTCGTCCATCGACTCCTACCTCCAGCAGCAGAACGCCTTTTCGGCGGACGCCTTGTCGCGCGCCGCGGGCCGGACCACGGCCCGCGTGACCACGCGCGACATCGGTTTCTCCCTGGGCTCCTTCGGGCTGCGCTACACGAGCGAGGACGTCAGCTTCGACACCCCGGAGAACTCCGGGACCGACACCTCCCTCAAGGCCGCGCAGCAGGCCGGCGCCTTCCGCGACGAGCTCGACGTGGCCCAGCAGCTCGCCCAGCTCGGCGCCCAGGCCCCCGACCGGACCGCGACCGGCCAGAACGCCGCTGCTTCCGCCCTGGCCTACCCGCAGGCCCTCTCGGCCTACTCCCGCACCGCCCAGCTCGCCGAATACGAGCCCCTGCCCGGCCGCCTCCTCGCCGTGGCCTAGGCCGCGCAGCGCGCCAGGGAGGGCGCTGTGCGCCCCTCCCTGGACCCTCCCCGCACGAGGCTCAGCCTCGACCGCTTCCGCACACGATACGTCCGTCGATCAGCCAGACGCCGTCTGTGCGTGAAAAGCAGTCAAAACAGAGAGCTATCTGTTTTTGGAACGAAGAGAACACATCCCGCACACGCTGAGAACACATTGCGAACAGGGTTTGGAACACGGTTAGGAACAAAGTTTTGCACAGGCCGTGATTGTGTGCCGTTTCCGGAATAAGGATCGGCTCATTGTCCAGGTCGCTCAAAAAGCGTCGGATGCAAGGCGCAAGAAAAGCCCGAGCCCGAAGCGTATTTCATATACGCGAGGGTTCGGGCTTTTCGCGGCAACGCGGCAGACGGCGTTTTTTCAGCGGCCTGGAAGAGGGAGAAGGGACCTTTTCCAAAAGGTCCCTTCTCCCTCTTCCCCGCTCTCTCAATTGCGCGACGGCCCTGGATCGCGTATCTGGCTGCTATGCGAATCGCGATGGTGCAGTGCAATCCTGTGGTGGGGGACCTGGCGGGCAATGCCGCCCGCGTGGAGGCCGGGGTGCGGCGTGCCGCCTCTCTTGGCGCCGATCTGTGCCTGAGCACGGAGATGGTCCTGACGGGCTATCCGCCGCGGGACCTGCTGCTGCTCGACGATTTCGTGCGCGAGGCGGGCGAGACGGCCGCCGATCTGGCCGCGCGGCTCGCGGACTGCCCGCCGGTGCTTCTGGGCAGCGTGGCGCCGACCGGATCGGGCCGCGGCAAGCCGCTGCACAACGCGGCCCTGCTGCTGCGCGGCGGCCGCGTGGAGCGGGCCTACTGCAAGACCCTGCTGCCGACCTACGACGTGTTCGACGAGGCGCGGTATTTCGAGCCTTTCTGCGGGGACCGCATCCTCGAGGTGGCCGGGCATCGCCTGGCCGTGACCATCTGCGAGGACATCTGGAACGACGCGGGCTTCTGGGAGCACCCCCTGTACGAGCGCGATCCTCTGCAAGAGCTGCGCGGGCAGGGCGTGGAGGCGATCCTGAACCTCTCGGCCTCGCCGTTCACGCAGGGCAAGATCCGCGTGCGCGAGCAGATGCTGGCCTCCATCGCCAAGAGCCACGGGGTGCCGATCCTCTACGCCAACCAGGCGGGCGGCAACGACGACCTGCTGTTCGACGGCCGCTCCTGCGCGGCCGCGCCGGACGGAAAGATTTTCGCGCGCGCCAAGGCCTTTGCCGAGGACGTGCTCATCGTGGAGCTCGACGGCTGTGAGAGCGAGCTGCACGAGCCCGACCTCTCGCCGCTCGAGGAGGTCTACCGCGGCCTGGTCACGGGCCTTGCGGACTACACGCACAAGACCTGCTTCGAGAAGGTGCTGCTCGGGCTCTCGGGCGGCATCGACTCGGCCCTGACCGCGGTGCTGGCCGCGCACGCCCTGGGCCGGGAGAACGTGCTCGGCGTGTGCATGCCCTCCCCGTGGTCCAGCAAGGGCAGCGTGGCCGACTCCCTGGAGCTGGCCAAGCGCCTCGGCATCGCCACCGTGACCCTGCCCATCGAGGGCGTCATGCGGGCCTTCGACGAGACGCTGGCCCCGGTCTTCGCCGGGCGCGAGCCGGACGTGACCGAGGAGAACCTGCAGGCCAGGATCAGGGGCAACCTGCTCATGGCCCTGTCCAACAAGTTCCGTTCCCTGCTCCTGACCACGGGCAACAAGTCCGAGCTTTCCGTGGGCTACTGCACCATCTACGGCGACATGTCCGGCGGCCTCGCGGTCATCTCGGACGTGCCCAAGACCATGGTCTACGCGCTTTCGCGCTGGATCAACGAGCGCTTCGACGCGCCCATTCCCGAGGCCATCCTGACCAAGGCGCCCTCGGCCGAGCTCAGGCCGGACCAGACCGACCAGGACAGCCTGCCGCCCTACGACGTGCTGGACGCCATCCTCAGGCTGCATGTCGAGGAGGGGCGCGGCGCGGCCGAGATCGCGGCCAGGGGCTTCGACGCGGACGTGGTGGCCCAGGTGATGCGCCTGGTGCAGCGGGCCGAGTTCAAGCGGCGCCAGGCGCCTCCGGGGCTCAAGGTCACGCAGCGCGCCTTCGGCACGGGCTGGCGCATGCCGCTCGCCTGCAGGATGGGGTAGGGAGCGCTTCGCAGGCGGTCGCGAGGGAGTCGGGAGGCATGGCCGAGACGCTCTACACCATCGCCGAGCTCGCCGAGCTGGCCGGAATCTCCGAGAACACGGCCCGCCGCTACATCCGCCTCTTCGAGGAATTCTTCGCCGGACGCCAGCACGGCCGGGCCATGCGCTACGCGGCCGAGGCCGTGCCGCTCCTCTCCTCCATCTCCTCGTCCTACCGCGAGGGCCTTTCCACCGCCGAGATCTTCGCCCAGCTGCACGGCCGCGTGGCCGAGCGGCTGGAATCGCCCGCGCCCGAAATTCCGTACGAAGCCCCGCAGGAAGCCGGGGCCGAAGCCGGACCGCACGAGGGGGCCGAGGCCGGAGCGGAAAAAAGACCGGAAAAAAGACCGGGAGAAGGGCCGGAAGAAGGGCCGGGAGAAGGGAGGGAGGCCGCCCCGGCATCGCCCGGCCCGGCGTCCGGACCTGCGCCCGAACCCGAGCCCGAAGCGGCAGCCGAGGCCCTGGCGCGGCTCGAGGAAGGCATGGCGCGGCTGGAGGAGCGGCTGGGGCCGCTGCGCGAGTTCGGCCTGGTGCGCAACACCGTGGCCATCCTGTGGCGCGAGTATAAGCGCCACAGGGCCGCGCCGGACGCGCTCGAGCGCCTGGAGGGCGAGGTGCGGGCCCTGCGCGGGGAGGCCACGGAGCTTGCCCGCTCGCTGGCCGAGGCGAGGCGCGAGGCGGCCGAGGCGCAGGCCGGGTGCAGGCGGCTGGCGGACGAGTCGGCGCGTCTTGCCGCGGCCCAGACGCGCCTGGCCGGGCGCGTGGAGGAGGTCTTGGAGAGCGCCGGGCCGGAAGAGGAGTTCCTGCGCCTGCCGCTGGTCTTCCGCTCGGAGAGGGGGGAGTTCCTGGGGGTCTCCGCCCAGGGGCAGCGGCATTTCAGCCTGGCGGACTTCGTGCGGCTGCTGCGCCGCGGCGGGCGCACCTCGCGCAGCGTGGCCATGCGCTGGGCACGTTGCGGCGACGGGCGCTGGCAGCTCGGGATCGTGGAGCAGCCGGGCCAGCGCACCGAGCGGCGCCACCGGATCCGCGTCGGCCGCACGCGCACGCCCAAGGGCAACATGGTGGCCCTCATCGAGACCCTGGCCTACGACGGCCAGGACGTGCCCGTCTTCTTCCTCTACGAACTCTTCAAACGCTTCGGCAGGGATTTCGCCTGAACTCGGCCTGAGGGCGGGGGGCTTCCTCGGGGCTCGGCCGGGCGCATGCCCGCGGCCGGTCGGGGGAGGACGGTCCGGAAGGGGTCAGTTGCGTCCGGGATCGGCGTCCGGGGCCGCTGCCCCGGCGATGCCCGTCGCGCGGCGGATGGCCTCCAGGAGGGTGGGCGGGTCCACGGGCTTTATCAGGTAGGCCGCGGGGTTGGTCAGCGCGGCGCGGCCGCGCGTGTCCTGGTCGGAATAGGCGGTCACGTAGACCACGGGGATGTCCGCGGCCTGCTTGATGCGCGAGCAGGCCTCGATGCCGTCGATGCCGCCCTCGAGGTTGATGTCCATGAGCAGCAGGTCGGGCGCGGGCTCCATGGCCGCCAGCCTCACGGCGTCCTCGCCGGTGTGGGCCACCCGCACGTCTATCCCCGAGGCCCCGAGGACCTTCTTGTAATACAGGGCTATGAGTTTTTCGTCTTCTACGAGCAATACGCGCATATCGTCTCCGGAAAAAAATACCGATCCCGGACCATACCTGTCCGGTGCACCAATACAGCGGGAACGTCAAGGCGGAGCGGGGCGGTCAGGCGGGGGCGGTCAGCCTGCGGCGGACCGTCTCGACGAGGACGTCGGGGTCGATGGGTTTTGTCAGCAGGCCATCGTGCCCGGAGGCGTCGGCGCGGCGCAGCGTCACCGGATCGGTGCTGGCGGTCACGTAGATGATCGGGATCGCGTAGCGGTCGCGGATGACGGCGGCGGTCTCGATGCCGTCCATCTCTCCGCCGAGGAGGATGTCCATGAGCAGGAGGTCCGGCAGCTCGCCGGGGCCGTTCTCGGCAAGCCGGGCCACGGCCGCCTCGCCGGAGTGGGCCACCGTCACCCGGCAGCCGCTGGCGGCGAGGGCGTGGCTGAACTGCAGGGCGATGATCCGCTCGTCTTCGACCAGCATGACGTTCATTCTGCGCGCCTTCCTCTCTTTGACCGTGCTGGATAACACCCGGACAGAGGCGCGCGTCAACAGAAAAAATTCTCGCGAAGCTGTCTTTTGTCAGCTTTCCTGACCCTCGTCCTCGCCCGAGCCGGTGTTCTCGGTGTAGCGGCACTTGGCGTTGGGGCAGGCCAGGTGCTCGCCCCTGGCGCGCGTGGACTTGCGGACCATGATCGGGGAGCCGCACTGCGGGCAGGGCTTGACCACGGGCCAGTCCCACACGGCGTAGTCGCACTTGGGGTACTGGTCGCAGGAATAGAAGACCTTGCCGCGCTTGGAGCTCTTTTCCACCAGTTCGCCGGTGCAGCCCTCGCGCGGGCACTTCACGCCGGTGCCGAAGGGCCGGGCGTTGGAGCAGGCGGGGTAGCCGGAGCAGGCGATGAAGCGCGAGCCGGTGCGGGACTTCTTGACCACCATGTCCTTGCCGCACTCGGGGCACTTGCCCACCACCTGGGGCGTCTCCTCGACGCGCTGCGTGATGGTGATCTCACCCTGGGCGTTGCGCGTGAAGTCCTTGACGTTGCGGCACTCGGGGTAGCCGGAGCAGCCCAGGAACTCGCCGTTCTTGCCGAAGCGGATGACCATGGGCTTGCCGCAGAGCTCGCAGGTGATGCCGGTCTCCTTGCCGCTGCCCTTGATGCCCGCCATCTCGGTCTGGGCCTTGTCCAGGGTGGGGTAGAAGTCGCCGGTGAAGTCCTTGAGCAAGGCCACCCAGTCCTGCTTGCCCTCGGCCACGTCGTCCAGCATCTCCTCCATGCGCGCGGTGAAGCCCACGTCCATGAGCGATGCGAAGTGGGCCGCGAGCATGTCCGAGACCGTGGCCCCGAGCTCGCTGGGCGCGAAGCGCCGCTCTTCCAGGCGCACGTAGTCGCGGTCGAGCAGGGTGGAGATGATGGCGGCGTAGGTGGAGGGACGGCCGATGCCCTTCTCCTCCAGCTCCTTGACCAGCGTGGCCTCGGTGTAGCGCGGCGGCGGCTGGGTGAACTTCTGCTCCTTGTGCAGCTTGCGCACGTCAAGGACCATGCCCTGCTCGAGCTTGGGCAGGCGGCCGGACGCGGCGTCCTCCTCCTCCTCGTCGCGGCCCCAGACCTTGAGGAAGCCGGGGAAGAGCAGACGCTCGCCCTTGGCGCGCCACAGGGTGCCCGCGGCCTCGACGGCGGCCTGGGTGTCCCAGAAGCGGGCAGGGGCCATCTGCGAGGCCACGAAGCGCTGCCAGACGAGCTTGTAGAGCTTGAAGAGGTCCGCGGGCAGGTGGGAGGCGAGCTCCTCGGGCGTGACGTTCACGTCGACCGGGCGGATGGCTTCGTGCGCGTCCTGTGCGCCCGCCTTGGTGCGGAAGACGCGGGGCTTCTCCGGGTAGAACTCGGGCCCCAGGCGCTGGACGATGAAATTCTTGGCCGCCTCGCGCGCCTCGTCCGCGATGCGCACGGAGTCGGTACGCATGTAGGTGATGAGCGCGACGGTGCCCTTGTCGCCCAGGTCCACGCCCTCGTAGAGCTTCTGGGCCGCGCCCATGGTCTTCTTGGCCGTGTAGCCCAGGCGGCGGTTGGCCTCCTGCTGCAGCGTGGAGGTGATGAAGGGCGGCGCGGGGTCGCGCTTGCGCTCCTTCTCCGTGACCTCGGCCACGGTGAAGGGGGCGCCGGTGACGCGGGCCTCGAGCGCGGCCGCGGCCTCGGCCGAGCCGATCTCCGCGTTCTTGCCGTCGACCTTCCACAGGTCCGCGTTGAAGGGCGGGGGCGCGTCCGTCGCCAGCTCGACCCTGAAGGGCCAGTATTCCACGGGCACGAAGGCCTGGCGCTCGCGCTCGCGGTCCACGACCAGGCGCAGGGCCACGGACTGCACGCGGCCCGCGGAGATGCCGCGCTTGACCTTGCGCCAGAGCAGGGGGGAAAGCTTGTAGCCCACGAGCCGGTCCAGGATGCGCCTGGCCTGCTGGGACTCGAAGAGGTGCTCGTCGAGGTCGCGCGGGTGCTCCAGCGCCTCGCGCACGGCCCGGGCGGTGATCTCGTTGAACTGGATGCGCGTGATGGGCTTTTCCTCGGCCGCGGCCTTGCCCTTCTTGGGCTTGGCGCCCGCCTCGCGCAGCAGGTGCGCCACGTGCCAGGCGATGGCCTCTCCCTCGCGGTCCGGGTCGGGCGCGAGAAAGATGCGCTCGGCCTTCTCGGCGGCCTCGCGCAGCTTGGAGACGACCTTCTGCTTGCCGGGGATGACCTGGTACTTGGGCTCGAAGTCGTGTTCCTCGTCCACGCCCAGGTCCTTGGAGGGCAGGTCCCGCACGTGGCCGACCGAGGCCTCCACGGCATAATCCTTGCCCAGGAATTTCTTGATGGTGCGGACCTTGGCGGGCGACTCGACGATGATGAGGTTTTTTCCCATGACGAGCGCAGCTATAGACACGCTTGTCGCACATGGCAAGGGGTGGGGCCGCGCCCGGCCGCCCGGGAAGGGCCCCGGACCGGATGTCCGGCCGAGGGATGACGCCGGAGCGGATGCCGTGTATGCCTGCGGCGGGCGGGAACCGACGGCCGGAAGACCGGCGCCGGAATCACGCGCTTTTTCCCCAAGCTTTTTTCACAAGGAGGAGGGGCCCGGCCCCGGCCACGACCATGACCCCCACAACGCACACCTTCGGAACCGTCGCCCTCATGGGCCCGCCCAACGCGGGAAAGAGCACGCTGCTCAACCGCATTCTCGGCGAGAAGCTGGCCATCGTCACGCCCAAGCCGCAGACCACGCGCAACCGCATAAGCGGCATCTGGACCACCGAGGACGCCCAGGTCGTCTTCCTGGACACGCCGGGCGTGCACCGGCTGCGCGGGCGCATGAACAAGTTCCTGCTGCAGGCCGCCTGGGACGCCCTGGCCCAGGCCGACGCCGTTGCCGCAGTCCTGGACGCCGCGCTCTACGCCAAGAAGCCGGGCGTGTACGACAAGGACGTGGCCCCCCTGGCCGACGCCCTGCGCGGCGCGGGCCGCCCGCTGCTGGTCCTGGCCAACAAGATCGACCAGGTGGCGGACAAGCGCGAGCTTTTGCGCGTGCTGGCGGCCATCGCCGAGACCTGGCCCGAGGCCGAGATCATTCCCGTGAGCGCGGCCACGGGCGACGGCGTGGACGTCTTCCTCAAGCGTCTGGTCGAGCTTTTGCCCGAGGGCGACGCCCTCTTTCCCGACGACCAGCTGTCCACGGTGCCGCTGCGCTTCATGGTCTCGGAGATCGTGCGCGAGAAGGTCTTCATGGAGCTCGAGCAGGAGCTGCCCTACCAGACCGCGGTGGAGATCGAGAGCTGGGAGGAGGAGGGGGCGCTTCTGCGCGTGGGCGCCCTCATCTGGACGGCGCGCGAGAACCACAAGGGCATCATCATCGGCCGTCGCGGCGAGCGGCTGAAGCGCGTCGGACAGGCCGCGCGCCTGGAGATCGAGGAGCTGACCGGCATGAAGGTCCACCTGCAGCTCTGGGTCAAGGTGCGCGAGGGCTGGACCGAGGACCCGGGATTTTTGCGCGGCCTCGGCTTCGGGGAATAGGCGCGCGGGACCGCAAGGACACGGAGGGGGCGAAGGAGGTCGGCATGAGCGGGCATGTGGATGCCGAGGCGCTGGTCGCGCGGTGGCGCGAGGTCAGGGAGGCCGTCAAACAGGCGGCGCTTTCCGCCGGCAGGCGGCCGGAGGAGGTGCGTCTGGTGGCCGTGTCCAAGACCCACCCGGCCGAGGCCGTGCGCATCCTGGCGGCTGCCGGTCAGCACGACTTCGGCGAGAGCTACGTGCAGGAAGCATTGGCGAAAAAGGAAGAATTACGCCATATTGGCGGCCTGAGGTGGCATTTCATCGGAGGCCTGCAGACGAACAAGGCCAAGTTCGTGGCCGGGGCCTTCGGCCTCGTGCACTCGGTGGATTCCCTGAAGTTGGCCCAGGCCTTGCATAAACGGGCTGCGGCGGAAGGAACGGTGCAGGACGTGCTCGTGCAGGTCAACCTGGCGGGCGAGACGCAGAAGCGCGGGGCCGCCTCCGAGGCCGCCCTGGCCTTGGTGCAGGGCGTGCTGGAGCTTCCCGCGCTGGCGCCCAAGGGTCTCATGATCCTGCCGCCCTGGGACGAGGACCCGGAGCGCTCCCGACCCTACTTCAGGGGGCTTCGGGAGCTGCGCGACGAGCTGCAGGAGCGGCTCTCGGTGGCTTTGCCCGAGCTCTCCATGGGCATGACGAACGATTTCGTCCAGGCCGTGGAGGAAGGCGCCACCCTGGTGCGCGTGGGGACGCGGATTTTCGGCGAGCGGCCGCCCAGGTAGCCGCTTTCGGCCCAACTCACCGGCCCGCATCCGGGCCAATGGACCGGCCGCGGCCGCGCGGCGAATGATCCCGGGGAGGGACCCCCGGGTGGGACCCCGGCAGGGGACCGGAGAGGAGTTCGGTTGCTATGGATCTGGCGACCATCATCGGCATCTTGCTCTCGTTCGGCCTGGTCGTCTCCGGCATCATGGTCGGCTCGTCGCTGTTCATCTTCATCGACGTGCCCTCCATGCTCATCGTCTTCGGCGGCACCATCGGCGCCACCCTCGTGAACTACCCCCTGAACCAGGTCCTGGGGGTCATCGCCATATTCAAGAAGACCGTCTTCTCGCAGGCCGAGAACCCGGCCGAGATCATCGGGCGCTTCATGGACTACGCCAACCGCGCCCGGCGCGAGGGCATCCTCTCCCTCGAGCCCCTGCTCAAGGAGATCGACGACGACTACCTGCGCAAGGGACTGCAGCTGACCGTGGACGGGCTCGAGCCCGCGACCATCGAGGAGATCCTGGACACCGAGGTCTCGTTCCTCGAGCAGCGCCACGAGACCGGCGCCGAGATCGTCTCGGCCATGGGCGCCTACGCCCCGGCGCTGGGCATGATCGGCACGGTCATCGGCCTCGTGCAGATGCTGCAGTCCATGGCCGACCCGAGCTCCATCGGCCCGGCCATGGCCGTGGCCCTGATCACGACCTTCTACGGCGCGCTCCTGGCCAACCTGCTCTTCCTGCCCATGGCCGGAAAGCTGAGGAACAGGAGCAGGCACGAGGTGCTCATCCGCGAGCTGGTCAAGGAGGGCATCCTCTCCATCTCCAAGGGCGAAAACCCGCGCATCATCGAGGAGAAGCTGAACAGCTTCCTGCCTCCCAAGCTGCGCCAGAGCGCGCACTAGCGCGGCCTTGGAAGGCGGCGGGCCATGGCCAGGAGGAAGAGAGCGGGCAAGGCGGGCGGCGACGAGCTGCCCGGCTGGTTCCTGACCTTCTCGGACATGATGACCCTGCTCCTGACCTTCTTCGTGCTCCTGAACGCCATGGCGGTGATCGACGAGCGCCGCAAGCTCGTGGCCATCGGCTCGATCATCGGCACCTTCGGCGAGGGCTCCAAGAGCGTGGACGTGCTGACCCGCAAGGACACCAAGCAGACCGTGGAGTCCGGCCCCATGGAGGGCGTGGGCGACCTCGAGCCGCTCAAGCAGCACGTCTGGGACGACATCGAGAAGGACGTGAGCTTTGCCGAGAGCCGCTACGTGCAGGTCTTCTCCATCAGCGCGGACGTGCTCTTCGAGCCCGGCGGCACCACGCTGGCCCCGCGCGGGGAGAAGCTGCTCGAGGACCTCCTGCCGGTGCTCGACAAGGTGCGCCACCCCGTGCTCCTGGCGGGCAACACCTCGAGCCTGCGCGACGAGATGGGCGAGGCCTACAGGCCGTCCGTCGCGCACCTGCCCGTGGACCCCTCCTGGCGCATCTCGCTCGGCCGCGCCCTGGCCGTGTACCGCTTCCTGCTGGGCAAGGGCGTGCCCTCGCAGAACCTGCGCGTGGAGGGCTTCGGCCGCTTCCACCCGCGCTTCGACGCGGCCACGCCCGAGGGACGGCGCATGAACCGCCGCGTGGACCTCGTCCTGGACAAGCGCTCCCCGCTCGGCGACGACCTGGCCGAGGCGGCCGCGCCGGGCAAGGGCGCGGCGCCCGGGCAGTCGGACTCCTACGAGTACGGCGGCTTCGTCTTCGAGCTCGGCTCGCCGCGCACCGGGCAACAGGCCGGGAACGGGGCCGGGAATCGGGCAGGCGCGGACGGCAAGGCGGCCTCCGGCGACGGCAGGGTCGGGCCCTCGCGGGGCAAGGGACCCGGGAGGCGGTAGATGGCCAGACGCGAGCGCGCCAAATCGAGCGGACCGGGCATGGGCTGGGTGATCACCTTCGGCGACATGATCACGCTGCTTTTGACTTTTTTTGTCCTCTTGCTCAGTATGTCGTCGATGGATCACAGTTTTCTCACGCGGATCAGCGTCTTCAACAAGGACATGGGACACCTGACCTCGCGTGGCGCGGGGCGCATTCCGACCCGCGTGTGGCATGTGGTGGAGCTCATGGAGCGTCCCCAGGACGCGCGCATCGACAAGAAGCGCATCCAGGACCTGCTCTTTCCCGACGAGGTGCTGCCCGCGGGCATCGACAAGAAGACCCTGGAGCAGAACCTGGACATTCTCGAGCGGTCCGACGGCGTCGTCCTGGTCCTCTCCGACAGGCTGCTCTTCGACACGGGCAGCGCGGAGCTTTCCGACGCGGCCAAGGCGCTGCTCGGACAGGTGGCCATGGTCGTCGAGGCCTGCGGCGCCCCGGTGAACGTGGCGGGCTTCACGGACGACGTGGGCGGGGAATCGGACGCGAACTACCGGCTTTCCGAGGAGCGCGCCCTGGCCGTGCTGACGGAGCTCCTGGCCGCGCGCCCCCTGGCGCCGGAACGCTTCTCGGTCTCGGCCTACGGGCCGCAGAGGCCGCTTTTCGACAACGACACGGACGAGGGCCGCGCCGGGAACCGGCGGGTGGAGATACTCATCAAGACGCAGCAGCCCCTGGGCAGCTATTCCTGAACCGGAGACCGAGATGGCAGAAGAAAAAGAACAGGAAGCCCCGAAAAAGAAGAAGAAGGGCCTGATCAAGTGGATCATCCTGGCCGTGCTCATCCTGGGCCTGGCCGGCGGCGGCTACTTCGCCTACACGAAGTTCTTCGCCAAGCCCAAGGCCGACCACGGCACCGAGGCCCCGGCCAAGGAAGCCGAGCACGGGGCCGAGAAGGCGGGCGAGGCCAAGGGTTACAAGGACCTCGTGACCCTGCCGACCTTCGTGGTCAACCTGGCCGACCCGCTCGGCCGCCGCTACCTGAAGCTCTCCGTGGACGTCGAGGTGACCGACGAGAAGACCGCGCAGGAGCTGAAGGCCATGCAGCCGCAGGTGCAGGACGCGGTCATCCTGCTCCTGTCGAGCAAGACCTTCCAGGACCTGCAGACCATCGAGAGCAAGATCCTGCTCAAGAAGCAGATCGTGGACAGGCTGAACCAGGTCCTGGGCGGACCGAAGGTCCTGCGCGTCTTTTTCACCGACATGGTGGTGCAGTAGAGGGTTTCGACGCCCAATCGGCCCGCTGTGTGCATGGGCCTTAAAAAGAGGTGTGGATATGGTTCCCGACGACATCGATCAAGACAAGCTCGCCGAGGAGTGGGCTTCCGCCCTGGCCGGCGAGGAGTCCGAGGACGCCGCGGGCGCGCCGGGCGGCGGCGAGGAAGGCATGGCCGACGAATGGGCCGCGGCCCTCGCCGACCAGGAAGAGCAGGGCCTGCGCAAGGAGAAGGAGCAGGACTACCTCTCCTCCAAGAGCCGCAAGGCCGAGTTCAAGGATTTGACGCAGGACGCCAAGATGCCGCGCCAGGACGCCACCAAGCGCGACCTGGACTTCATCCTGGACATCCCGCTCGAGGTCTCGGCCGAGCTCGGCCGCACCAAGCTGCTGATCAACGAGCTCTTGCAGCTCGGCCAGGGCTCGGTGGTGGAGCTCAACAAGCTCGCGGGCGAGCCGCTCGAGATCTACGTCAACGGCAAGCTCGTGGCCCGCGGCGAGGCCGTGGTCATCAACGAGAAATTCGGCGTGCGGCTGACGGACATCATCAGCCCCATCGAACGGGTGAAGCAGCTTGGATAGCACGGCAGTCGCCCCCGCCCTCGCCGCGCCGGGACCCGGCTTCGGCGACTTCATGACCGTGGCGGCCTCGCTGCTGCTCCTGCTCGGCGTGCTCTACGCGGGCTTCTGGCTGCTCAAGCGCTTCGGGCCGCGCACCGCGCTGCTCGGCGGCGGCCGCGGCCCGCTCAAGATGGAAGGGCATCTGGCGCTCGGCCCGCGCCGCAGCGTCGTGGTGGTCCGCTTCTTGAATAAGAGGCTGGTGCTTGGGGTCACAGACCACAGCATCAATCTCTTGCACGAGGCGGACGACGACCATGACCGCGACCATGACCGCGACGGAACGCAGTCTTTCGAGAAAACCCTGGAGAACGCCCGGGATACTGGCCGCAGCTAGCCTGGCGGCCCTCGCGCTGGTGGCGCTTTGCGCGGCCCCGGCCTTCGCTCAGAACATTCCTTCCCTGACCCTCAATCTGGCGGCGGGCCAGAACGAGCCGCAGCGGGTCTCGGTCCTTCTCGAGATCCTCTTCCTGCTGACGGTCCTCTCGCTCGCGCCCGCCATCTTGTTGACGGTCACCTCCTTCACCCGGATCATCATCGTCTTCCACTTCCTGCGCCAGGCCATGGGCACGCCGCAGATGCCGCCCACGCAGATCCTGGCGAGCCTCGCCATGTTCATCACCTTCGTGATCATGCTGCCCGTGGGCAGGCAGATCAACACCGAGGCCATCCAGCCCTACATGGACCAGCAGATAGGCTTCAACGAGGCCCTGGACCGGGCCCAGGTGCCGCTGCGCGAGTTCCTGTTCAAGCACACGCGCGAGAAGGACCTGTCCATCTTCTACTCCGTGGCCAAGATGGAGCGCCCGAAGACCAAGGACGACGTCCCGACCATGATGCTCATCGCGGGCTTCATGATCTCCGAGCTGAAGACCGGCTTCACCATCGGCTTCATGATCTACATCCCCTTCCTGATCCTGGACATGGTCGTCTCGAGCATCCTCCTGGCCATGGGCATGATGATGCTGCCGCCGGTCATGATCTCGCTGCCCTTCAAGATCCTGCTCTTCGTCATGGTCGACGGCTGGAACCTGATCGTCGGCTCGCTCGTCAACGGATTTCATTGAGATTTCGAGGAGAAACGGACATGACCCCCGAATTCGTCATCGGCTTCGCCAAGCAGGCCATCGAGCTGACCCTGCTCATCTCCCTTCCCATGCTGGGCATCGGCCTGGCCGTGGGCGTGGTCGTCAGCGTCCTGCAGGCCGCGACCCAGATCCAGGAGACCACGCTCAGCTTCGTGCCCAAGATCATCTCGATCTTCCTGGCCCTGCTCCTGGCCTTCCCCTGGATCATGGACAAGATGACCGGCTACACCCGCGACCTGTTCATGAACCTGCCGAACTACATCCGCTGAGCCTTTTCGGCCTTGCGGCGCGCGGCCTCGAACACGGCGCGCGCGAAGTGCGAGGCGATGACCGTGCCCGCCTGGGCCACGTTCAGCGAGTCGAAGCCGCCGGGCATGGGAATCTCCAGGGCCGCGGCGCAGCGCTTGGAAAGCCCCTGGCGCACCCCTTTCTCCTCGTTGCCGAGAACAAGCGCGGCTGGCAGGTGCAGGCGGGCCTCGAAGAGGCTCTCCGAGCCCGGCCCGGCCGCGGCGCAGTAGATGGGCAGCCCTTCGTCGGCAAGGCGGTCCAGGGCCTGGGCGAGGTTCGTGACGCGGGCCACGGGCAGGCGCGAGAGCGCCCCTGCCGAGGCCTTGAAGGCCCCGGCCCCGAGCCTCGCCGCGCCGTGCTTGGGAAGCACGAGCCCGGCCGCGCCGAAGGCCAGCAGGCTGCGCGCCAGGGCGCCGACGTTGTGCGGGTCCTGGACCTGGTCGAGGACCACGAGAAGCGGCAGGGGGGCGTCCATGAGCCCCGCCAGCAGATCGTCGAGCTCCCTGAAGGCCATGGGCGCGACCATGGCGGCCACTCCCTGGTGCGGGCCGGAGTAGAGCCGGTCGAGCTCGCTCTTCTCGCACAGGCGGAAGCGCACGTGGGCCGCGCGGCAGGCGTCCAGGATGCGGTCCGTCGTCTCCCCCTTGAGCCCGCGTTGCACGAGCACGGCTTCCACGCGCTCGGGGTGTGCGGAAAGGGCCTCGGACACGGGGTGTCGACCGACTACGAGCCCTTCGCTCTTCGGGTCTGTTTTCTTGTTCTCGGACATCGTCCCATCCTTTCTGGTTGCGGCCGGGCGACGTATTGCGGCCGTGTGCTTGCCATGAATACGAAATTAGGCTAGCACCTTGCAACCTGGTCATGCAGCGGCCATCTTCTCCTCCTCCACTCTCCGGACTACGCTGCTGCCCGCACATCACAGTAACGCTGGACGCGACAAACACGAAACACGACCGCATGCAGTTTCATACAGACCAGACCTCAACACCCTCGGGTGCGCATAAGCCTTTCAAGTTCCTGCTTCTTTTTTCTTTCATCCTCATCCTTTCCGCGTGTTCCGCAGGCATGCACAAGCCTGCGGCGACCATGCCGAGCGCCCAGAAGGCCGCCAAGCAGAAGGTCGCCGCGACGCAGAACGGGGATGCCGACGTCAGTGACGGCGACGAGGCGGAAGCGGAGCAGGACGCGCTGACGCAGCAGCAGCAGAGCGTGCTGCAGAACGATTCCGACACCCTCAAGTTCGACCTCGACCAGCGCGAGACCGCTGATTTCGTCAACTACTTCAAGTTCTTCACGGCCGTCGACGAGAACGGCAACCCCAAGCGCGGCCGCAGGGCCTTCGAGCACTGGCTCGACAACGCACGCCCCTATCTGCCCTATGTGCGGCAGGTGCTGCGCGACAAGGGGCTGCCCGAGGACCTCGTCGTCCTGCCCTTCGCCGAATCCGGCTACAACCCGACCGTCACCTCCAGCGCGGGCGCATGCGGCATGTGGCAGTTCATGCCCTACACCGCGCGCAAGTATGGCCTGGAGGTCGACTGGTGGATCGACGAGCGCCGCGATCCGTACAAGGCCACCGGGGCCGCCGTGACCTACCTCTCGAACCTCTACGAGATGTTCGGCGACTGGTATCTGGCGCTGGCCGCCTACAACGCGGGCGAGGGCAAGATCTCCCGCGTCATCCAGAAGAGCGGCACCAACGACTATTTCGAAATCTGCAAGACCAGCGAGTACCTGAAGGCCGAGACCCGCCGCTACGTCCCCAAGTTCCTGGCCCTGTGCAAGATCGTCAGGCACTTGAAGGAGCTCGGCTTCGAGCCCATCGACTGGGATCAGGGGGCCGAGGTCACCGAGCTCAAGGTCAAGGGCGGCACCGACCTGATGGCCCTGGCCCGCAGCTGCAACATGTCCTGGTCCAAGTTCGCGGACATGAACCCCGCCTTCAGGCGCACCGTGAGCCCGCCGGAGCACGAGGCCTCGATCTGGATTCCGACCGAGCAGGTGGCCTACGCCAAGGCCTACCTCGCGAAGCCAGAGGCCAGGCCCTTCGCGGGCTACGTGCGCTACCACGTGCGCTCGGGCGACTCCTGGTGGGCCATCTCGCACCGTTTCGAGGTGCCCATCAGCGTGCTGCGCAAGCTGAACAACGAGCTGGCCTCCACGCTGCATCCTGGGCAGGAAGTCATGGTCCCGGGCCAGAACAGGGCCGAGGCCGTGGCCTCGGCGGACGACCCGCAGCCGCGCGGCCGCCATGCCTCCGCTTCCAAGGCCGAGAGCGCGAGCGCAAAAACGCGCAGCATTGCTGCCAAGCGCGCGAATTACAAGGTCAAGAACGGCGATACCATCTGGGACATCGCCACCCGGTACGAGGTCAGCGTGGACACGCTGCTGGCCGCCAACGGCATGAAGAACGGCCGCCACCTGCGTGTCGGGCAGAAGCTCTACATCCCCTCGGTCGGAGAGGCCGAGACGCGCGAGCAGGTCGCCAAGGCCAAGGGCGCGTATCGGGAGACGACCTACCACGTGCAGCAGGGTGATACCGTCTGGGCCATCGCCCGCAAGTACAACGTCAATCCCACCAGCATCCTGAGCCGGAACAACCTGGACCACGACGACGTGCTCCAGCCCGGCCAGTCGCTCCGCATCCGACTCGAGTAACCTCCCCGCTTCCCAGGATACGTGCATCTGAAGGATTGGCTGATCCAATCTGTAAATAACTGTTTTTATTGATGTTTACATTTTGTAAACAAATACATCAATAAATAGCTTTGTTGAGCGACGCCGGACGACGCTGCTTCTGCAGCTGTTCGGCGCCCTTCATGTCGCGGAATGCTTTGGGTTTGAATCGCTTCTTTTATGACCCTTCTCGTCGTCGCAAACGGCATGGAGATACGTCCGAAACGGGCGTGTTCCGTCTTCGGCAAAAGTGGCTTGGCACGCACGAAATAAACGGCGAAACAGGGCAGGACGAAGGCTTTCCGGAGAGCGGATATTTTCCACCCAGGGCGGGAGGGCAGGGCGGATTTTCGAGGTCGGCAGTCCGGCCTGAAGGTCGGACTGCCCCGGGGCGCTGGCTGAAATCCAGGCAGGACAGGTGAAATGCGGCCCGATCCGGTGAGCGCGGAAGCCTGCTCAGGACGCGCCGTGGGGTGCGGACAGGGCCTCGGCGAGCAGCGAGCGGCCGAGCGCCATGTCCATCTCGCAGCCGGTCCAAAGCCTGAACTGCTCGGCGGCCTGTTCCAGGAACATGGTCAGGCCGTCCACCGCCCGGCAACCCGCCTCCTCGGCCTCGCGCACGAAGCGCGTGCGCACCGGGTTGTAGACCAGGTCGTAGGCGATCATGCCCGGCCGGAAGGCCTCGGCGGGCCAGGGGCTCTGGTCGACTCGTTCGCCGGACATGCCGAGCGCCGTGGCGTTGACCACGAGCGTCGGCCCCACGTCTCCGCGCTCCTCCCAGGCCACGACCTCGCAGCTCATCTCCCGGGCCAGGGCGCGCCCCCGCTCGGGCGAGCGGTTGGCCAGGATGATCCTCCCTGCGCCGAGCTCGCGCAGACCCGCCACCGCGGCCCGGGCCACGCCGCCCGCGCCGAGCACCAGGGCGGGGGAGAGCTCCGCCGCGGCGCCGGGCAGGCCGCGCAGCGGCGCGCAGAAGCCGGTCACGTCGGTGTTCTCGCCCACGAGACGACCGTCGCGCCAGTACAGCGTGTTCACCGCGCCGATGGCCCGGGCGCGCTCCGTGACCTCGTCGCACAGGGCCATGACCTCCTCCTTGTGGGGGATGGTCACGCTCAGGCCGTGCACGGGCAGGGCGCGCACCCCGGCCACCACGGCGGCGAGCCTGTCGGGCGGCGTGGGCCAGGCCGTGTAGGCGTAGGGGAGCCCCAGGTGCTGGAACATGGCGTTGTGCAGCAGGGGGCTCAGGGAGTGGCCGAGCGGGTGGCCGATGATGCCGCAGATCTTCTCGACGACCAGGAAGTCCTGGCCCGTGCGCGTGGCGTTCATGGGAGTCCGTGGGTTGTGGCGGTTTCTCGGATCGCGTCCTTGTAGTCCGGATGTCCGTCGCCCCGCAAGTTCGGCCCGGCCGCCTCGAGGCGGTCTTGCGCCCCCATCCGGCATCCCTTTCCACATATCAGGGTTCGGCTTCTTCCGGCCTCCTCTCGTGAGCCCGGGCTGCGTCCTGGCCACCACGTCCCGCTCGACGGGAAAACGGCAGGAATCCGGCCGAAAAAACGACCTCCGTATTCGCCCAGGAATGCGTTTTCACGAGGCTGGCCGGGTCTTTTCCTTCATGGCCGGTGCCGAGGCCACAGAGACCCGTTTGCGGCCCTCTCGCGCGGCCTCGGCTGCGCGGCGTGCGCCGTGTGCCTCTGCGCGCGGAGGGGCCTTTCCGCGGCGGCAAAATTTCGGAGCGGGAGCCTTCCGAAGCGATGAAAACGCCAGGGCGATATCGTGTGCGCGAGGCGAAGGTTGATTGAGACTGCGGAGTCGGTCGGAACGGAGTGAGGTGGAAGGGAGAAAAAGGGGAGGGGGGCGTCGGCAGCGCCGCGCTCCGGTCCCACCGTCAGAGCGGTGAACCGGAGCGCGGCGGCCGGGAAGGCCGCGTTCGGCTAGCCCGCCACGAAGGCGGCGCCGGCCTGCAGGGCTTCGCTGTTCTTGGGGATGAGGTGGCTGTAGTGGGCCGAGATGACCTCGGGCAGGCTGTCGATCACGGAGTCGAGCTTCACCGCGCCGCTGGCCTGCACGTAGGCGCCCAGCGCCACCATGTTGGCCAGGCGCGAGTTGCCGAGCTTGTCCGCGATGTCGTTGCAGGGCACGGCCAGGGCCTTTACGCGCTCCTTGTCGATCAGCCCCTCGTCGATGAGCGAGGAGTTGACGATGAAGACGCCCCCGTTTTGCAGCCGCGGCTGGAACTTGTCCAGCGAGGGACGGTTCAGCGCGATGAGGCCGAGGGGCGCGTGGATGATGGGCGAGCCGATGTCGTCGTCCGAGAGGACCACGGTGCAGTTGGCCGTGCCGCCGCGCATCTCCGGCCCGTAGACCGGGATGTAGGTCACGTTCAGCCCCGCGTGCATGCCCGCGTAAGCCAGCAGGTTGCCGATGAGCATCACGCCCTGGCCGCCGAAGCCCGCGATGATGACGTCCTGGTACATTACGCGCACTCCTCTGCCGGGATGTCCTTGAACACGCCCAGCGGGAAATAGGGGATCATCTCCTTGGCGATGCGCTCGTTGGCCTTCACCGGGGTCATGCGCCAGTTGGTGGGGCAGGTGGAGAGCAGCTCCACGAAGCCGAAGCCCTGGCCCGTGGTCTGGACCTCGAAGGCGCGGCGGATGGCCTTCTTGGCCTGGGTCAGGTTCTTCACCGTGTCCACGGCCACGCGGGCGCAGTAGGCGACCCCGCCGAGCGTGCCGATGATCTCGGCCATGCGGATGGGCAGGCCGTGCTTTTCCGGGCAGCGGCCCGAGGGGCAGGTGGTGGTCTTCTGGCCTTCCATGGTCGTGGGGGCCATCTGGCCGCCGGTCATGCCGTAGACCGTGTTGTTCACGAAGATGATGGTGATGCGCTCGCCCCGGTTGGCCGCGTGCATGATCTCGGCCATGCCGATGGAGGCCAGGTCGCCGTCGCCCTGGTAGGCGAAGACCACCTTGTCGCCGCGCGCGCGCTTCACGCCCGTGGCCACGGCCGGGGCGCGTCCGTGCGGCGCCTCCACGGCGTCCACGTCCAGGTAGTTGTAGAGGAAGACCGAGCAGCCGATGGAGGCCACGAGGATGGTCTCCTCGCGCAGCCCCATCTCGTCCAGGACCTCGCCCACCAGGCGGTGGATGGTGCCGTGGTGGCAGCCGGGGCAGTAGTGGGTCGCCCGGTCGACAACGCTCTCGGGCGTCTGGAATGCGATCTTTTCAGTCATGGCGTGCACCTCACAAGGTTCCGGCCAGGGATTGCAGGATGGGCTGCTCGAAATCGTCCGGCGTGGGCAGGTTGCCGGGCAGGATGCTGAAGAAGCCGCTGTCCGCGTGCGGCAGCACGCTGAGGCGGACGTCCTCGACCATCTGGCCCAGGTTGTGCTCCACGGTCAGGAAGCGCTTGCCCGCCTTGGCCAGCTCGGCAAGCGCGGCGCTCGGGAAGGGGAAGAGGGTGATGGGGCGGAAGAGCCCGACCTTCTTTCCTTTGGCGCGCAGCTTCCGCACGGCGCTCTTGGCGATGCGGCCGATGGAGCCGTAGGCGACCACCACCAGTTCCGCGTCCTCGGTCTCGAAGGACTCGAAGCGGACCTCGGCGGCCATCTTCTCGTACTTGGCCTTGAGGCGAAGGTTCTGCCCGGCCAGGGCCCCGTCCTCCAGGAAGAGGGACTTGAGCAGGCGGGAGGGGCGGCCCTTGGCGCCGTCCAGGCGCCAGGAGGCGGCCTCGTCCGGGTTCAGCTTCTCCGGCGTCCAGGGGGTGACCGGCTCCTTGGTCTGGCCGATGATCGCATCGCCCAGGATGAGCACGGGGTTCCGGTAGGTGAAGGCCAGCTGGAAGGCCAGGATGGTCAGGTCGTAGGCCTCCTGGCAGGTGGCCGGGGCCAGGACCAGTGTGCGGTAGTCGCCGTGGCCGCCGCCCTTCACGGACTGGAAGTAGTCGCCCTGCGAGGGGCCGATGTCGCCGAGGCCCGGGCCGCCGCGGTTCATGTTCACGATCACGCCGGGCAGCTCGGAGCCCGCCATGTAGGAGATGGCCTCCTGCTTGAGCGAAACGCCGGGGGACGAGCTCGAGGTCATGGCGCGCACGCCTGCGGAGGCGGCGCCGAGCAGCATGTTGGCCGCGGCGATCTCGCTCTCGGCCTGGACGAACTGTCCGCCTGCCTCGCAGATGGCCGAGGACATGAATTCGGGGATGTCGTTCTGGGGGGTGATGGGATAGCCGAAGTAGCAGGTGCACCCGGCGGCCAGCGCACCCCGGGCGATGGCCTCGTTGCCTTTGATGAAGATGCGCTGGGCCATCACTTCTTCTCCTTCTTGGCCGCTTCCTTCACGGTCTTGTAGACCGTGATGCAGCAGTCCGGGCAGAGCTTGGCGCAGGAGGCGCAGCCCGTGCACTCGGACATCTTGCCCTCGGGCACTTCGGCGACCTTGTAGCCCATGGCGTTGAAGCGCTCCGACTGCACGATCAGCCCCTTGGGGCAGGCGGTCGTGCAGAGGAGGCAGCCTTTGCAGCGTTCCTCGCGGATGACGATTCGGGACATGTCCGGCTCCCGGTATGGTGGAATGGCCCCGTGGGGCGAATTACAGGATGAGCATGGCATCGCCGTAGGAGAAAAAACGGAATCTCTCACGGACCGCGCGGTCGTAAGCGGATAGGATGCGAACTCGTCCGGCGAATGCCGATACCATGATTATGAGGGAAGATAAAGGGAGGTGGAAGTTCGTGAGCATGTGGTCGACGACCCGGAAGCGAAAGCCGGGGCGGATGAAGATGCTCGTGGTGCCGCAGAACGGAGCCGGCTCCCCGGTCTGCGCGAAGGCCCCCTCGAGGCTCCTGACCGAGGTGGTGCCCACGGCGAGCACGGGCCTGCCCTCGGCCTTAGCCCTGGCCACCGCCGCGGCCGTGGCCTCGGGGACCTCCACCCACTCCGCGTGCATGCGGTGGTCGCGGATGTCGGCCGCGCGTACCGGGCTGAAGGTGCCGTAGCCCACGTAAAGCGTGACCTCGGCCCACTCGATGCCCCGCGCGGCAAGGTCCGCGCGCACCTCGGGCGTGAAGTGCAGCCCGGCCGTGGGCGCGGCCACGGACCCGGCCTTGTCCGCGCTCGCGTAGACCGTCTGGTAGCGCTCCATGTCGTCGCCGGCGGCCTCGCGCCGGATGTAGGGCGGCAGGGGCATGCAGCCCTGTTTTGCCAGCACGGCGGCCAGTTCCCCGCGCCAGGAAAGCTCCACCTCGTGGCGGCCGAACTCGCCGCGCGCCCCGACCCGCACCACGAGGTCCGGGCCGAAGTCGAGCTCCTCGTCCCTGCGCAGCGTCTTCGAGGCGCGCAGAAGGACCTCGGCGCGGGCGCGCGAGAAGCCCGGGACGGCGTCCGGCTCCGGTTCGAGCAGGGGAGGGGGCGTGAGCAGCAGCATCTCCACCCGGCCGCCGCTCGCGCGCGCGCCGAAGAGTCTGGCAGGGGCCACGCGCGAGTTGTTGGCCACGAGCAGGGCGCCCTCGGGCAGCCGCTCGGAGAGGATGCGGGGGAGGTCGGCGAAGCGGGCCAGCTCCTCGCCCTCGCCCGCGCGGTCCACGACCATCAGGCGCGAGGCGTCGCGCCGGGGCGCGGGGTGCTGGGCGATGAGCTCCTCGGGGAGCGCGAAGTCGTAGCTGGCGAGCAGCTCGTCGGGTGCGTCGGACATGTTCATGACAGGGTGTTGCCGCACGGCGTGCCGGGTGCCGGGAAGAGGCGCGAGAACCCGCGGCCCGGGCTCTTTCCCGGCCGTGTTTCGTTGCGCTTTGGGCCGAGCTAAGGTATCTGCTGCACAGGAGGTTATCCGGCGGACAAAGCTCGGAGTCCCGTGCGGCGTCATCCGCTTACCCCAAGCAGATTCCAGAGACAAGGAGGAAGACGGGCATGCACAAATGCCGCATCTGGCTCACCCTGGCGGTGCTGGTTCTCGGACTCAGCGCCTGTTCCATGAAGTCGGCTGACCTCGGATCCGGTCCGGGCAGCGGCACCGACTCGGGCGGCAAGGCGGAAGACGTCAACTACTACTACGATTTCGACGACATCCTCATCTACAAGGACCTTACCTACGACGTGAAGGACTCCACGGTCATCGAGTCCCCCGACTTCAAGATCGGCTTCCAGGTCTTCAACGGCCGGGTCGAGAACCTGAGCCTGGTCAACTTCTTCCTCGAGAACATGGCCAAGGACGGGTGGAAGAACATCTACGTGATGAAGTCCAAGAGCTCCGAGCTGATCTTCGAGAAGCCCCGCGAGCGCTGCACCATCCGGGTCATCGACGAGAACTTCGCCAACACCCGCGTGGAGATCCAGGCCGTGAAGATCAAGGTCGGCGGCAGCGACAACATGGGCTCCTCGATGAACTCCGGGGGCATGGGCATGTCTTCCAAACCCAAGACCTCGGGCGGTTCGTCCACCATCTACTCCGCACCCCAGGTCCGGAATCTGAGCCAGTAATCATGAGCGTGCGGCCCGAATTCACCTGCTTTGGCGGCAAACGCGTCCATCTCGGCGTCTGCGGCTCGATAGCATCGTGCAAATCTCCGGATTTGTTGCGGATGTTGCTCAAGAGCGGGGTCAGCGTGGGCGCCACGCTGACCCGTTCCGCGCAGGAATTCGTGCGCCCCCTGCTCTTCGAGGCCCTGGGCGCGGCGCCGGTCTACTCCGGCATGTTTCCGTCCGAGGCCCCGGCATCCCCGGACATCTTCGGGCATCTCGAGCCCGGCCAGAACGCCGACGCCATGCTCGTCGCCCCGGCCACGGCGAACATCATCGCCAAGCTGGCCTCGGGCATCGCGGACGACATGCTCTCGGCCCAGGCGCTGGCCTTCCGCGGCCCGCTGCTCCTGGCCCCGGCCATGAACCCCAGGCTCTGGGAGGCCGAGGCCACGCGCGAGAACTGGGAGAAGCTCAAGCGCCGCGGCTGCATCTGCCTCGAACCCGGGCTCGGCTCCATGGCCTGCGGAGAGGAAGGGCAGGGCAGGCTGCCGGACGTCTACGAGATCTGCATGCGCACCCTGCGCGCCCTGGCGCCCCAGGATCTCGCGGGGCGCCGCGTGCTGGTCACGCTCGGCCCCACGCGCGAGATGTGGGACGGCGTGCGCTTCTGGTCCAACCCCTCTTCCGGCGCCATGGGCGCCTCCCTGGCCGCCGCCGCCTGGCTGCGCGGGGCCGAGGTCACGGCCGTGGTCGGTCCCTGCGAGGTGCGCATGCCCGAGGGCGTGCGCGTCCTTCAGGTGCGCTCGGCGCGCGAGATGTACGACGCGGCCATGGTGCTCTGGCCGGACACGGACATCGGCTGTCTCACGGCCGCGGTGGCGGACTTCCGCCCTGTGCCCGTGGGCCGCGAGAAGTACAAGAAGGACCAGTTGGGCGACGGCAGGCTGGCCATCGAGTTCGAGCTGAACGCGGACATCCTGCGCACCATGGGCCAGAACAAGAAGGCCGGGCAGATGCTCGTCGGCTTCGCGGCCGAGACCTCGAACCTCGTGGAGAACGCCCGCCGCAAGCTCCAGAACAAGAACTGCGACATGCTCGCGGCCAACGTCGTGGGCGTGCCGGAGAGCGGCTTCGAGGCCTCCACCAACCGCATCGTCCTCCTTGACCGCACCGGCCGCGAGGAATCCTGGCCCGTGCTGCCCAAGTCCGAAGTCGCGTGGCGCATATGGGATCACGTTTCGCTGCTCTCCAGCTGAGCGAGCGGCTCAGGCCCTGGCAGCAGGCCGGCGTGCGCTTCCTCTGGGGCTTCGTGCCCGAGGAGCCGCCAGCGGTCGCCGCCGACAGGCCCGCTGTCGCCGCCCGTCCGCGGCCTGAACCTGCCGGACGCACACCTGCGGCCGCAAAGGCACCTGCGCAGCCATCCCCACACGCTCCGGCACCTGCCCCGGCTCCGGCGCGCAAGGCCCCTGAGCAGGCCGGAGGGCAGGGCAGGGCGGCGCCGTCCACAACGTCCGCAACCGCGCGTCAGGGACGTCCGCATCCGCAACCTTCCGCAGGGGTCGGCGAAGGCGCGCAAAATCCGTCAATGGCGGCCTACAGGGAAGGCATGGTGGAATCTGACGGCCAACCGTGGCCTGCGCCGTGGGACGGATATCTGCAACGCGTCCGCAAGCCCGCGCGGGTCGTCTTCAGCTACTGGGACCTGTTCCAGGACCTCGGCCCCGAGCCCAGCCGGGAACGGCGCGACGTCTGGCGGCGCCTTCTGGAAAAGCTGGCCTGGCCCGCGGGCACCGTGGCCTTCTGGCCGCTGTGCGAGCCGAGCGGGCAGGCGGTCCTGGCCAAGCCCGCGCTCTTCTGGCGCGGCGTGGCCGAGCTTCAGGCCGCCACGGTGGTGCTCTTCGGCAAGCGCGCCGGCATGACCCTCTTCCCGGACAGGCCCTTCGCCTACCGCTCGTTTTCCATGGCCCGCCAGGGCGGGCCGCGCGTGGTCGTCCTGCCGGGCCCCGGCGAGCTCGTGGCCCGCAATGTCCAGGCCATGAAGCTGGTCCTCTCCACGTTGCAGACCCTCTCCCTCGACTGACAGGCCGTTTCGGCCCCGTTTCTTTTCTCCCGCGCTTGTCTCGCCCTGCGCGCTGCGCTATGGGTTGCGCATGATGCGCAGAGTCCCCTTCGCCTGGCTGCTGCCGGTCTCACTGCTCGTGTCTCTCCTCGCCTGCCTCGCGGTCTGCCCGGTGTCCGGCGCCCTGGCGCAGGAGAAGCCCGAGTCGCCCGAGGTGCACGACGAATCGCCCTTCATCATCCGCTACGTGGAGATCACGGGCAGCATAAGCCCGGCCCAGACGGACTTCCTGCAGTCCGCCATGGACGCGGCCTCGAACGAGGGCGCGGGCCTGCTGATCATCCGCCTGGACACGCCCGGCGGCTCGGGCGAGGCCATGCGCGACATGGTCCGCCTCATCCTCAATGCCCCGGTGCCGGTGGCCGTGTGGGTCGGTCCGGCGGGCGCGCACGCGGCCTCCGCGGGTGTCTTCATCGTGGCTGCGGCGGACGTGGCGGCCATGGCCCCGCAGACGACCATCGGCGCGGCCTCGCCCGTGGGGCCGGGCGGTGAGGACATCAAGGGGACCATGGAGACCAAGGTCAAGAACGACATCATGAGCTTCATCAGGGGCGTGGCCGAGGCGCGCGGCAGGAACGTGCAGTGGTACGAGGAGGCCGTGGACAAGGCCGTGAGCATCACGGCCAAGGAGGCGGTGCTCAAGCACGTCGTGGACCTCATCGCCGACAGCCCCGACGACCTCATCCAGCAGCTCGGCAAGCGCGGCATCCCCTATCACGGCGAGTCCATCCGCTTCGATCCGGACACCGTGGTCATCCACCAGCAGGAGCCGGGGTTCAGGCACGCCTTCCTGGCCTGGCTGCTCGACCCGCAGGTCGCCTATTTCCTGCTGCTCGGCGGCATGGCGGGCCTCTTCTTCGAGCTGGCCACGCCCGGCGCCATCCTGCCCGGCGTGCTCGGCGGGCTTTCCATGCTGCTCGCGCTCTATGCCATGTCCATCCTGCCCACCAACGCCGCAGGACTCATAATCATCCTCTTCGGCCTCGTGCTCTTTCTGCTCGAGCTGCACGTCACCAGCTACGGCCTCCTCTCGGTCGCGGGCGTGGTCTCCCTGTTCGTCGGCTCGGTCATCCTCTTCAAGTCGGGACAGGGGGCGGAAGGCGTGGACATGCTGACCATCATCGTCACCGTGAGCGGCGTCTCGCTGCTCCTGCTGCTGGCCGTGTGGCTGGCCGCCAAGGCGCATCGCGCCCGGCCCTCGGGCGGGTCCGAGGGCATGCTCGGCACCCGCGGAGTGGTGCAGCGCTGGTCGGGCGGCCGGGGCACCATCCTGGCGCACGGCGAGTTGTGGAACGCGGTCTCCGAGGAGGCCGGAGAATATGCCGCGGGCGACGTCGTCCGCGTCTTGCGTGTCGACGGCCTGACTCTTGAGGTCATGCTCGAGGAGCCTTCGGACACGATCCATCCCGCGCATCCTTCACACCCTGCGCATTCAACCACCACCAAGGGGGATTCATGATCGCCTTCCTGCCCATCGCCGCCATCCTCATCTTTCTGCTCATGGCCTCGGTGCGCGTGCTCAACGAGTACGAGCGCGGGGTCATCTTCAGGCTCGGCCGCATCATCAAGGCCAAGGGGCCCGGCCTCATCTTCCTCATACCGGTCCTCGACCGCATGACCCGCGTCGCGCTGCGCGTCATCACCATGGACGTGCCCAACCAGGACGTCATCACCCGCGACAACGTGAGCGTGAAGGTCAACGCCGTGGTCTACTTCCGTGTCATGGACCCGGTGAAGGCCATCGTGGAGGTGGAGGACTACATCTACGCCACCTCCCAGCTGGCCCAGACCACGCTGCGCAGCGTCTGCGGCGGCGTTGAGCTGGACTCGCTCCTCTCGCACCGCGAAGAGGTGAACCACGAGATCCAGGCGATCCTTGACCAGCACACAGACCCCTGGGGCATCAAGGTCACGACCGTGGAGCTCAAGTACATCGACCTGCCCCAGGAAATGCAGCGCTCCATGGCCAAGCAGGCCGAGGCCGAGCGCGAGCGGCGCGCCAAGGTCATCAACGCCGAGGGCGAGTTCCAGGCGGCGGCCAAGCTCACCGAGGCCGCGCGGATCATCAGCGAGTCGCCGCAGGCCCTGCAGCTGCGCTACCTGCAGACCCTGCGCGAGATGACGTCGGAGGGCCGCTCCTCCACTGTCATCCCGCTGCCCATCGACCTGCTGAAGATGTTCGGCAAGGAGTGAGGCTGAATCGTCCGGCAGGGCAGGGGAGGACCCCGGTCCCGCGCGGGCGCGGCCCGGGGCGCCCGGCCTCGGGGCTGGCGGACACATCCCTTTTGGGCTATAAGCGCGGGGCCTCGCACGGCCCCGCGCGCATTTCGCGCTCCCGCCTCCATGCGCCGCGCCGCGCCCGGCAGACTATCCGTCCAAACAAGGAACAGCGATCATGAAAGTACTTGTCACCGGCGCCGCCGGATTCATCGGCTTTCATCTCTCCGCCCGGCTGCTGGAGCGGGGCTACGAAGTGGTGGGGCTGGACGCCCTGACCGACTACTACGACGTGAACCTCAAGAAGGCCCGCCTCGCCCTGCTGCAGAAGAACGACGCCTTCACCTTCTGCCCGGACGATCTCAACGACGAGGCCGCCGTGGCGAAAGTTTTCGGGGACCACGCCTTCGATTACGTGGTCAACCTCGCGGCCCAGGCAGGAGTCCGCTACAGCCTCATCAATCCCAAGTCCTACATCAACGCGAACATCAACGGCTTCCTGCATATTCTCGAAGGCTGCCGCCATACGGGAGTGAAGCATCTCGTTTTCGCCTCTTCCAGCTCGGTGTACGGCCTGAACTCCACCATGCCTTTCAGCATTCACGACAACGTGGACCACCCGATCAGCTTGTACGCGGCCTCGAAGAAGTCCAACGAACTTATGGCGCACGCCTACAGCTATTTGTTCAAGCTCCCGGCCACCGGTCTTCGCTTTTTTACCGTCTATGGCCCGTGGGGCAGACCGGACATGGCGCTCTTCCTTTTCACCAAGGGTATTCTGGAAGGGAAGCCGATCAATGTTTTCAACCACGGAAAGATGAAGCGAGATTTTACCTACATCGATGACATCGTCGAAGGTGTCGTGCGCGTCATGGTGAAGGTTCCCGAACCCAACCCGAAGTGGAGCGGTCTCAATCCCGACCCCAGCTCCAGCCCGGCGCCGTATAAAATCTACAACATCGGAAACAATAACTGCGTCGAGCTCGAACGCTACATCGAAGTTCTCGAGAATGCGCTCGGGAAAAAGGCGACCCGCAATTACATGGACATGCAGCCGGGTGATGTGCCGGCGACCTATGCGAATGTCGATGACTTGATCGAGGATGTCGGCTTCAAACCGAACACCCCCATCGAGAAGGGAATCGAGAAATTCGTCGAGTGGTACCGCGACTACTATAAAATCTAGTTACGGTTTTCCTGGAATGTATGAAGCCCGGCTCTGCCGGGCTTTTTTATTTCATTTTTAATTTTTTTCAGCTTTTGAACTTCCCATATGGGGGGATAGACGGTAGGTCACAGTCGAACAGACAGTTTACTGCGAAAAGTTGATGTTTCACGTGAAACATTGGTGAAATTCGACTTCTCACACGAAACACTCAAGGAGTTCGGCGGGTTACGCGCTATGGCCAGACAAATCGTCATCGCGAACCAGAAGGGCGGCGTGGGCAAGACGACCACAGCGGTCAATCTCGCCTCCTGCCTTGCGGTCATGGAGAAGAAGGTCCTCCTGGTGGACTGCGACCCCCAGGCCAACGCATCGAGCGGCCTGGGCCTTGCGGCCGGGGAAGGGAAGGGGAGCCTGTACACCGTGCTCTTCCAGCCCGAGAAGGCGCTCGAAGCCGTCTACCCCACCGATCTTCCCTATCTTTCGCTCATGCCCTCATCCCAGGACCTGGTGGGCGCGGAGCTCGAGCTTGCCGACAAGCTCGGCCGCGAGTTCTACCTGCGCGACCTCATGGAGGTCGTGAGCCCGGATTACGACTACGTGATCCTCGACTGCCCGCCGTCCCTCGGCCTGCTCACGGTCAACGCCCTGTGCGCGGCCACGGAGATGCTCGTGCCTCTGCAGTGCGAGTACTACGCCATGGAGGGCATCGCCCAGCTGCTCAAGACCTACACCCTGGTCCGCCGCCGCCTGAATCCGGGGCTGGCGCTCCTCGGCGTGGTCCTGACCATGTACGACAAGCGCAACCGGCTCTCCGCGCAGGTCAAGAACGAGGTGCGCCGCACCCTGCCCGAGTATCTCTTCGAGACGGTCGTGCCGCGCAACGTGCGCCTCTCCGAGGCGCCGAGCTTCGGCAAGCCGGTCATTTCCTACGATATCAGATCTGTGGGGGCCACCGCCTACCTCAATCTCGCGCAGGAGGTGGCCCGCAGGAGGCCGCGCTCGGCTTGAGCCGAGGGAAGACCCTAGGTGAAGTACTGGCGGTTGCCGTCGTACACGGCGTTGAGGCGGGGGTCCTTTTTGTCCTGGAAGGGCTGGGTCTCGACCTTGATATGATCCTTGAAATGGCGCTTGATGACCTTGGCCTTGCACTTCTGGCACTTGAAGGTCACCAGGCCCCCCAGGTTCGCCCCGACGAGACGGAACTTGCGCGGCTCGTCCGCGCGCCAGTCCGTGGTCGACTCGCCGCAGACGCCGCAGGCGACGTCGTAGTCCGGGTCGTACTTGAAGTCCCAGTAGGCCGTCAGCGTCTCCCAGTCGGCCATCGGCTCGGGCGGCTCGGGCTCCTCGGCCTTGGCGGAGGAGGGGAGATGCTCACGGACCAGGGGCTCGATCTTTTCCCAGAGTTCGGGATCTATGAGAACGCCGTGCAGGCGCTTGGCCTCGTCGTAGAGATAGAGAACGGGGCTGGTCTCGGACACTATAGGCTCCTTGTGTGCTGATTGCCCCGAAGCAGGCCCCGGGCCTGGCGTCGGGCGCTTACAGAGAATAGGGCAAGATCACGCGGAGTCAAGAAACAGCCGTCACGGCTTGAAGGAGTAGCGTCATGCCTGAACCGTCGCGTGGACTCGGCAGGGGACTCGATGCCCTGCTCGGCGGCGTGGCCCAGGAAGCGGGCGCGGCCGAGGTGCGCCGCCTGCCCATCACCTCCATCATCCCCAACCCGCAGCAGCCGCGCCGGACCTTCGACCAGGAAGGGCTGAAGGACCTCGCGCGCTCCATCAAGTCCCAGGGCGTGCTGCAGCCGGTGCTCGTGCGCCGCATTCCCGGCCGCAAGGACGAGTACGAGCTGGTCGCGGGCGAGCGCCGCTGGCGCGCCTCCCAGATGGCCGGAATGACCGACATCCCGGCCATGATCAAGAATCTCGACGATGAGGAAAGCCTGGCCATCGCCCTCATCGAGAACCTGCAGCGCGAGGACCTGAACCCCATCGAAGAGGCCCGGGGACTGCGCGAGCTGCAGGAGCGCCTCTCCCTCTCCCAGGAGGAGCTGGCGGGCCGCGTGGGCAAGAGCCGCCCGGCCGTGGCCAACGCCCTGCGCCTGCTGACCCTGCCCGAGAGCGTGCAGGACGACCTGCTGAAGGGCGGCCTGACCGCGGGCCACGCCCGCGCCATCCTGGCCATCGCCGACCAGGCGGCCCAGGTCACGCTCATGGAGCGCATCGGCCAGCTCGGACTTTCCGTGCGCCAGGCCGAGGCCCAGGCCACCTACTGGAAGAAGAACGGCGACTTGCCCGAGGAGGGCGCCGTGGTGCGCATCGGCGCGGGCCGCCGCAAGGGCCCGGGGCGCGAGAAGAGCCCGAGCCTGGACGACATGGCCCAGGAGCTGGCCGGCCGCTTCGGGGTCAAGGTGACCTGCACCGGCCAGGAGGAGCGCGGCCGCATCAGCTTCTACTTCACCAGCAAGGAAGAGCTGGAAGGGCTGCTCCGCCGCTTCGGCGAATAGCCGGGACAGCGGAGGAAAGGGGGGGAGAGGCGCATGGGGAGCGGCAGCGGCCAGGCACGGCGCCTGCGCCACCTCATCTCGGCCAGCCAGAGCCTGGCCGAGATCGAATCCCTGCCCGAGCTCCTCGACAGGCTGCTCTCCCTGGCCCAGGAGGTCACCGGCTCCGAGGCCTCCTCCCTGCTCCTCTGGGACCCGGCCACCCGGCTCCTCTCCTTCGCCCACGCGCGAAACGACGTCCTGGGCTCGGCCGCGGCGGACCTGCTGCGCGCCGAGATCACCCTGCGCCTGGGCGAGGGCGTGGCGGGCTGGGTGGCGCGCGAGCGCACCTCGCTCATCGTCAACGAGGCCCGCTCCGACGAACGCTTCTCGGACGGCGCCGACCGCTCCACCGGCTTCACCACCCGCTGCCTGCTCTGCGTGCCCGTCGTCCACCGCGACGAGCTCCTGGGCGTGCTCCAGGTGCTGAACGCGACGCACCGCACCTGCTACGACGCGGAGGACCGCGAGGTCCTGGAGAGCTTCGCCAACCTCGCCGCCGTGGCCATCGTGCGTGCCAGGCTGCTCAAGGCGCGGCTGGAGCAGCAGCGCATGACCACGCAGCTCGAGACCGCCGCGCGCATCCAGGCCCACTTCTGGCCGACCCTGCCCGACCTGCCCCACGGCAGCCGCCTCTGGGCCGCCTCCAGGCCCGCCGCCTTCGTGGGCGGCGACCTTTTCGACTGCATCCCGCTTCCGGACGGCAGCCTGCTCCTCTACGTGGCCGACGTGGCGGGCAAGGGGCTGCCCGCGGCCCTGGTCATGGCCGCGCTCTGGTCGCGCGTGCGCACCGAGGCCCAGGTCCACGAGGACGTGGGCGAGCTCCTGGCCGCGGTCAACGAGCCCCTGGTCGACCTCTTCGCGGGCGAACTCTTCGTCACCGCACTGGCGGGCCGCTACCACCCGGCGAGCGGCTGCCTGCAGTTCGCCCGGGCGGGCCACGTACCGCCCTGCTGGATCACGCCCGCGGGCCTTTGCCCCCCGCCGGAGACCGCGGGGCTGCCCCTTGGCATCGCGGGCGGCGTGTCCTATGCTGCCGCCGAGATCACGGTCGGGCCCGGAGATTCCGTGCTCTTCCTCACCGACGGCGTGACCGAGGCCCGCGCCCCCTGCGGCACGGCCTGGGACGAAGGCTGCCTGGGACGCCTCGCGGACGGCGACGGCTTCCCGTCCTGCCCGCCCTACGGCCCGGCGGCCCTGGCCTCGGCCAGGGAATGGCTGGCCGGGAACACCGCCTGCGACGACATGACCGTGCTCGAAATCTGGCGCGAGGCCTGACGTCTCGCCCGCGGTCCCGCCTTGCGGGAACATGGAGCATCGCATGTTCAGCGCCATCCACATCATCGCCGAGGAGCGCATCAAGGAAGCCGAGCGCAACGGCGAGTTCAAGGACCTCCAGGGCCAGGGCAGCCCCCTCTCCCTGGACGAGTATTTCAGCATCCCCGAAGAGCTGCGCATGGCCTACACCATGCTCAGGAACTCCGGCCACCTGCCCGAGGACGCCGCCACCCTGCGCGACATCGAGACCACCCGCGACCTCCTGGCCCACCTCGAGGACGAGTCCGAAAAGCAGCGCCAGATCCAGAAGCTCAACTACCTGACCATGAAGCTCAACATGGCCCGCAAGCGGTCCGTGGACCTCGAAGAGGCCGACGCCTACTACGCCAGGATCGTCGACCGCGTCACCGTGCGCGGCGGCAAGTAGAGCGAAGCGGACTGCGCGGATCGACGAACGGCATTCTCCAGGCCGTTCCAAGAGCCCCAGATGCAAGGCGCAAGAAAAGTGCACGCCTGACGCGTATTCCGGCATACGCGAAGGTGTGCGCTTTTCGCGGCAACGCGGCAGATGGGGTTCCTGGGACGGCCTGAGCGGGGGAGAGGCGGAGGGGCACCCTTTGAAAAGGGCTTCCCCTCCGCCTCTCCCCTGCACCCCCTCTCCACCTCCCCTCCTAAACTTTCTGCTCCTGGGGCCTGTCGAAAATCGACAGGCCCCAGAATGTTTCATGTGAAACTCGAAAAATAAAAAAGGGATGGCGGGAGAAGGGGGGGCGAAACCCAAAGACGGGGTTCCAAGGGGGCCGCGCCCCCTTGGCCGCCGGAGGCATCCCCCCGGCCGCCCTCTCGTCCCGTTCGGGCCTTACGGCTTGCGGATGAGTGCGGTGAAGAAGAATTCGCGCAGGATGGAGTCGGCGGGCGTGGCCCAGGTGGTCTCAAGGCGGGCGTCGGGCCGTTCGCGCAGGAGGTGGTCCACGGCCCCTTCGTTCTCGTCGCGGTTCAGCGTGCAGGTCAGGTAGGCCACGGCGCCGCCCGGGGCGAGCAGGTCGTAGGAGGCGGTGAGGATGCGGCGCTGCAGCGCGGCCAGGTCGCCGCAGTCGCGCGGGGTGCGCTTCCACTTGCTGTCCGGCCTGCGCGCGAGCACGCCCAGGCCCGAGCAGGGCGCGTCGAGCAGGATGGTGCCCTCCCAGCGGCGCAGCGGCGGCTCCTCGGCGCGGGCGCGCACGGCCGGTATCTCCGGCAGGCCCAGGCGGTGGCACTCGCGGGACAGGCCTCGCAGGCGACGGGCGTTGGGGTCCGAGGCGAGCCGCGGCGCAAGTCCCCGCTCGGCCAGGATGAGCGACTTGCCGCCGCGCCCGGCGCAGGCGTCCCAGACGGGGCCGGGCCAGGAGGCCGGGGCGAGCGCGAGCAGGGCCTGCTGCGCGGCCGCGCTCTGGCGCGAGAGGGCGCCCGCGCGCAACAGCTCGTCGATCTCGCCGGGGGGGATGCTGCCAGGCGCAAAGGCCAGGGCGTCGCCCTCGCGCCAGAGGAGGCCGGGGCGCGCGGCCAGTTCTTCGGTCAGCGGGCCGGATTCGGCCGAGACGGGGTTCAGACGCAGTCCGAGGGGCGCGGGCAGGCTCTGGGCCTCGAGGAGGGCTGAAACGCGATCTGAGGGCATTTGTGCGCGCCACATGCGCACGACCCATTCCGGGCAGGAATGCCAGCGCGCGAGAAAGGCCGCCTCGTCGCGCGCGCCCGCGCGGAAGGTCTCGGGATCGTGCGCCGCGTCGCCGAGCCGGGCCACGTTTCTGAGCACGGCGTTGGCGAGGCCCGAGAGCGCCTTGCCGAACTCGGCCCGCACGTAGGACACGGCCCAGTCCACGGCCGCGTATTCCGGAACCTTGTCCAGGAAATGGATCTCGTACGCCGCCACCTCGAGCGCGTCGCGCAGCTTGGGCGGCACCTTGCCGGGCGCCTTGAGGAAGCGGTCGAGCAGGGCGTCGAGGCGGCCTTTCAGGCGCAGCACGCCGTAGCAGAGCTCGGTGGCCAGGGCCGCGTCGCGCGCCGAGAGGCGGAAGGAGGCCACGGCGTGGTCGAGCGCGGGCTGTACGTCTTCGCCGTTGCGCAGGCAGCCGCGCAGCACGGCCAGGGCGGCGGCGCGCGCCGAGGGAAGGGCGGTGGAGCGGGCCACGGCTAGTCGACCGCGCGCACGGGCGCGTCGTGGTCGTCGGGGGTGGTCTTTGCCGAGGCCGCTTGCGCGCGCTCCTCGGCGGCCGCGATGTCGTCCGGCGCCAGGAAGCGGCGGATGGCCTCTTCCAGGCGGGGCAGGGCGACCAGGGTGTCCAGGCAGGGGCCGTTGGGCCGCTCGTTGAGCACGCCGAAGACCGGCAGGGGGTAGGTGTCCTGGATGCCCTCGGCCAGATCGCGCTCGCAGGCCACGGCCAGGATGAGGCGCGGGCGCTTCTGGACCACGATGCGCCGGGCGATGGTCCCGCCCGTGGCGATGGCCAGCTCGATGCCGTAGCGGTCCGAGAGGCCGATCAGGCCGTCGATGGGGCACTTGCCGCAGCGCTTGCAGTTGCGGATGTCGTAGGTCAGGCGGCGGCTGCAGGTGCTGCGCTGCAGGCAGTGGGGCATGAGCAGGAGGATCTTGGAGGCCGGGTAGGTGCCCGCCTCGCCCTCGACCAGTTCGTTGTTGACCTTGATGAACGAGGCCCGGACCTCCTGCTTGGTGAAGCCCAGGAACTTGCCGAGCAGGGTCATGAGCGGCAGGAAGAGCTTGACCGTGAGCCCGCGCATGCGCCTGAAGAAGGGCAGGGTGCGGCCGGTCATGATGTTCACCACGAGGCCGAGCGAGGCCCAGCCCACGATGAGGATGAGCGCCAGGACGAGCGCGCCGAAGACCCAGGGCGCGGCCGGATGGATGTTTGCGAAGCCGACGAAGGGGATGACCCAGAGCAGGGCCAGCACGCAGCAGACGATGGCGCTCGCGCCGACGATGAGGCCGATGAACAGCCGCTTTCGCGCGGGTTGCCCCAGTGTGTCGTTCAGATCGCCGTGCACGGGAATCCTGGTCGTCTTGTCCATCCGCTTATCCATCCGATGGAGTATGGCATACGCGGGCGAGGCTTGAAAAGACCCGCCAGGGCCTCAAAAGGGCCCGAAAGAAGCGTCCAAAAGACGCACCCGAAAGACGCGTCAGACGCGCGCCGCGGCATGGGGTCGATCAGGACATCGGCGGGACGCGCCGCGGGCGGGAGGCAGGGAAAAGGTCCGAACCGCGCGCCGCGCAGGCACTACAGGCCGTCTCCGGAGCAGGCCTTGGCCTGGCCCTCGGGGCAGCTGTCCAGGTAGCCGCAGGCGAAGGCGCGGCCGTCCATGGGCTTTTTTCCCTGGGGGTGCAGCGCAAGGAGCGCGTAGACGCGGTCCGCCGTGGCCATGCGGATCTCGCAGCCCGTAACGCCCACGAGGTCGCCGGGGGCGGCCCAGGCGGGCTTCTCCTCGCCGATGCGGCCGGGCAGCACGCCCACGCGCAGCGGCTTCTCGCGGCCGGGCAGGGCGAGGTGGAAATAGGCCCCCGGCCAGGGGGTCATGGCCCGGATGCGGGCATGCACGGCCGCCGCGCTCCCGCCCCAGTCGATCAGCCCCTCCTCCTTGCGCAGCTTGGGCGCGTAGGTGGCCTGCCCGTCGTCCTGGGGGATCTGGGAGAGGGTGCCCGCGCGCAGCGCGTCCATGACCTCGCAGAGCATCTCGCCGCCCATGGCGGCCAGCTCGTCGTGCAGGGTCTGGGCCGTGTCCTCGATGCCGATGGCCAGGGCGCGCTGCAGGAGCATGGGGCCGGAATCGAGCCCCTCCTCCATGCGCATGATGGTGATGCCGGTGGAGCGGTCGCCCGCGAGGAGCGCGCGCTGGATGGGCGCGGCGCCGCGGTGCTTGGGCAGCAGGGAGGCGTGGACGTTGAACGGACCGAAGCGCGGGATGTCGAGCACCGAGCGGGGCAGGATGAGGCCGTAGGCCGCCACCAGCAGGAGGTCGGGCGCGAGCGCGCGCAGCTCCTCCACCGCCTCGGCGGCCTTGAAGTTCACGGGCTGGAACACGGGCAGGCCGCGCTCCAGCGCCAGGCGCTTGACCGGCGAGGGTCGGCAGACCTGGCCGCGGCCGCAGGGACGGTCGGGCTGGGTGTAGACGCCCACGACCTTTCCGTGCGGCCAGTCGAGCACGCGCGAGAGCACCTCGGCCGCGAAGTCCGGAGTGCCCATGAAGACGAGCCTCAGATCTTTTTGCCCTGGCGCTTCCATTTCTTCACCTTGGCGTCGTAGAGCGTGCGCTTCAGCCGCGAGATGCGGTCGATGAAGAGCACGCCGTCCAGGTGGTCGATCTCGTGCTGCAGGCAGACGGACTTGGTGCCCTCGGCCTCGATCTCCACGGTGTTGCCGTCCAGGTCCAGGCCGCGCACGGTGCAGGTCTCGGCGCGCGCCACCTCGGCGCGCATGCCCTTGACCGAGAGGCAGCCCTCGTCCGAGGTCACCTCGCCGTTCGTGCAGACGATCTCTGGATTGACCAGCACGATGGGCTCCTCGCGCTTCTCAGGGCCGGTCACGTCAATGACCACGAGCCGGATGGACTCGCCCACCTGGGGCGCGGCCAGGCCGATGCCCTCGTTCTCGTACATGGTCTCAATCATGTCCTCGGCCAGCCGGCGGATCTCCGGCGTGATCTCGGCCAGCGCCTCGGCCTTCTGCTTGAGCACCGGATCCGGGTATTTGCGTATCTCTCGCTGCATCTGTCCTCGACTATTCCATCGAAATAAGGGCGGGGCGGACGCGGGCCGCGGCCCGCGTCCGTCTGCCGCCGTCTAGCTTTCCGTCGTGTCCGCCGCGGGCCGGGCCTCGGCGGCTGCCTTGTCCTGCGGCCGCTCGCGCAGCTTGATGTGCAGCTCGCGCAGCTGGCGCGAGGAGACGTCGGAAGGCGACTCGGTCATCAGGCAGGTGCCCCGCTGGGTCTTGGGGAAGGCGATCACGTCGCGGATCGACGTCGCCCCCGCCATGAGCATGATAAGACGGTCCAGGCCGAAGGCAATGCCTCCGTGCGGCGGCGCGCCGAACTGCAGGGCCTCGAGCAGGAAGCCGAACTTGTCCTTGGCCTCGGCCTCGTGGATGCCCAGCGCGCGCAGCATGTTCAGCTGCACCTCGGCGTTGTGGATGCGGATGGAGCCGCCGCCGATCTCGTTGCCGTTCAGCACGAGGTCGTAGGCGCGGGCCAGGGCCTTGCCGGGATCGGAGACGAGCAGCTCCTCCTGGCCGGGCTTGAGCGAGGTGAAGGGATGGTGCTTGGCCATGAACCGCTTCTCCTCGGGGTCCCACTCCAGCAGCGGGAAGTCCGTGACCCACAGGGGGGCGAAGCTGCCCTCGGGGATGAGGCCCATGCGCTCGCCCATGCGCACGCGCAGGTAGCCGAGCGCGGTGTTGACCATGTCCGCCGGTCCTGCCTGGAAGAAGAGGATGTCGCCGGGCTTGAGCGCGAGGCGCTCGGCAAGGGCGGCCTTCTCCTCCTCGGAGAAGAACTTGACGATGGGCGACTGCCACTCGTTCTCCTTGATCTTGATCCAGGCCAGCCCCTGGGCGCCGTAGATCTTCACGAACTCGGTCAGCTCGTCGATCTCCTTGCGCGTCAGGGATTCGCCGCCCTCGACCTTGAGGCACTTCACGAGCTCGGCGCGGGCGAAGACCTTGAAGCCGGAGTTCGTGAAGATGTCCGAGCACTCCACGAGCTTCAGGCCGAAGCGCACGTCGGGCTTGTCCAGGCCGTAGTCGCGGATGGCCTCGTCGTAGGGCATGCGCGGGAAGACGGCGGGCAGGTCGATGTCGAGGCACTCCTTGAACAGGGTGCGGACCATGCCCTCGGCCATGTCCATGACCAGCTCCTCGTCCGCGAAGCTCATCTCGATGTCGATCTGGGTGAACTCGGGCTGGCGGTCGGCGCGCAGGTCCTCGTCGCGGAAGCACTTGACGATCTGGTAGTAGCGGTCCAGGCCCGAGACCATGAGCAGCTGCTTGAAGAGCTGCGGCGACTGCGGCAGGGCGTAGAACTCGCCCGGGTTCAGGCGCGAGGGCACCAGGAAGTCGCGCGCGCCCTCGGGCGTGGACTTGGTCAGGATGGGCGTCTCGATCTCGAGGAAGTCGAGGCCGTCCAGGTAGCGGCGCACGCTCTGGGCCGCCTTGTGGCGCAGCACGAAGTTCTTGGCGAGCCTGGGCCGCCTGAGGTCCAGGTAGCGGTACTTGAGGCGCATGGGCTCGCCCACCTCCACCCGGTCCTCGATCTCGAAGGGCGGGGTCTGGGAGGTGTTCAGCAGCTTCCAGTCGTAGATCTCGACCTCGACATCGCCGGTGCCCAGGTTCGGGTTGGCCATGCCCTGGGGCCGGGAGCGCACGCGGCCCTTGGCCGCCAGCACGTACTCCGGGCGCAGGGCGTGGGCGCGGGCGTGCGCGTCGGCCGCGATGTCCGGGTCGAAGACGATCTGCGTCAGGCCCTCGCGGTCGCGCAGGTCGATGAAGATCAGGCCGCCGTGGTCGCGGCGGTACTGCACCCAGCCCATCAGGCAGACTTCGCTGCCGATGTCCGAGGCCCGCAGTTCGTTGTTGCGGTGCGAGCGGCGCCAGCCGCCCAGGTCGTCGATACGCCGTGCTTCATCCATTGTGTCGGGCTCCGTTGGTATATCCCGGAAGGAGAGGGGAAGGCCGTCCGGCCTCTCCTCGCCCCCCGAACCGCCGCACCCGTGCCGAGGACTTCGGCCGGGGGCTGCGGGAAAAAGCGTTGTCCGTTCCTGATGTCCTGAAAATCCGGGATCCGCCTTTCGTGGTCCACCCGCCGGGGGCTACCTGAGGACCACGCGCTCGGCGTCGTCCAGGGGCACGGTCATCTGCTCGCCCGTGGACATGGCCTTGACCACCACCGTGCGGGCGGCCAGCTCGTCGCCGCCCATGATCAGGCAGAAGCGCGCTCCGGAGCGATCCGCCGCGCGCAGCTGGCTCTTCATGCTTCCGGCCTCGTGGGCCACCTCGCCGGTGAGATTCATGGCCCGGATGCGCTGCGCCAGGGCCAGGGCCTCGGGCAGCGCGGCCGCATCCAGCACCGCGATGTGGAAGTCCGGCGCCTGCGTCTTCCGCTCGGGCAGGAGCAGCGCCAGGCGCTCCATGCCGCAGGCGAAGCCGATGCCCGGCACGTCCGGGCCGCCGAGCAGCTTCACCAGGCCGTCGTAGCGGCCGCCTCCGGCCACGGACGACTGCGAGCCGATGTCGCCGGAGACGACCTCGAAGGTCGTGCCCTGGTAGTAGTCCAGGCCGCGCACGAGCCGCGGGTTGACCGTGTAGGCGAGGCCTGCTGCGTCGAGCGCCGCGGTAACCACCTCGAAATTGCCCTTGCAGCGGGCGCAGGCGTGGTCCTGCACGCTCGGCGCGCCGTCCGTGGCCTCGCGGCACGAGGGCACCTTGCAGTCCAGCACGCGCAGCGGGTTGGTGGTCATGCGGCGGCGGCAGTCCTCGCACAGGGCGTCCGCGGGCAGGGAGGCGAAGTAGTCGCTCAGCGCCTGCCGGTAGGCGGGACGGCACTCGGGGCAGCCCAGGGTGTTCAGCTCGAAGGAGAGCTTGGTCAGCCCCGCGGCGCTCAGGAAGTCGTGCAGCATGAGCAGCACTTCCGCGTCCGTGTAGGGCGAGGCCGAGCCGAAGCACTCCACGTTGATCTGGTGGAACTGGCGCATGCGGCCCTTCTGCGGCCGCTCGTAGCGGAACATGGGACCGAAGGTGAAATACTTGAACACGCGGCCGGGCTGGTACGTCCCGGACTCCGCGAAGGCGCGCACCACGCCCGCCGTCGCCTCGGGCCGAAGCGTCAGGGAACGGCCCTTGCGGTCGGGGAAGGTGTACATCTCCTTGCCCACCACGTCCGTGTCCGCCCCGATGCCCTTGGCGAAGAGCTCGGTGAACTCCACAACCGGCGTGCGCAGCTCGCCGTATCCGTAGCGCGAGAACACGGTCCGGGCGGCGCCTTCCAGGAAGGTGTACTTGCCCGCCTCGGCCGCGAACAGGTCCGCGAACCCTTTTATCTTCTGAATCTTGGCCATGATTCGTCTCCAAGCGGCTAAACCGCTTGTCTCTAGGCAATTTGCCCGTTGTTGTCAAAAAGCGCGCGGCAGCGAGGCCTTTGGCCGCGCTTTCGCCGCCGGGAGTTCCCCGGTCGGGGGCCGGGAGGGGCCGGGGAGGGGAGGAGGGGGCAGCCTAGTGCTGCTCGATGACCCGGCTCCCGGAGAGGAAGGAGATGCCCTGGCCCGCGGCCGAGCCGATCATGACCGTCTGGATCATGGGCGGAATGGCGCTGGCCGAGCTCTCCCAGCGCACGACGAAGCTGGCGCCCGAGCCGCCGCTGGCGTCCTGCTGCTCGATCACGGCCTCGGCGGTCTCGAAGGGCTGCAGGCCGCGCTGGATGCCCGAGAAGGTGCGCAGGAGCTCGCCCTTCTCGTTGCGGTATTCCACCGCGGTGATTGTGATCGTGTTGGCCGGGTCCACGTTGCGGATGCTGAGCGTCACGGTCAGCGGGAAGTGCCTGGTCTTCACGCCGTGGTAGATGTGGGAGTAGGCCGGGGCGTAGACGGTCTGGCCCGTGCAGCGCACCGGCTTCTCGGCCGCGGCCGGGAGCGCCGCGAGGACCACGGCCAGGGCCGCGGCGACGAGCGGGACGAGGATACGGCGAAGCTGGCGCTGCATGGCGACCTCCTTGTGACCCTGCCGAGGGTAGCCGCGAGGGTGGCGGCGCGCAAGGGAAAAGCGGACGCGGCCAAACGGCTTGCCTTGTGGTCGATTCGGCCGTAGATATGCAAGCATCAGTGCGATTCCCGTCAGGGAGGTGCCCCATGGCCAGGGTTCTGGTTATCGACGACGATGCGGTGATGCGCGACATGATGCGCCTGTACCTCGAGCAGGGAGGCTTCGAGGTGGTGGAGGCCGGCGACGGCATGGACGGCGTGCGGCGCTACCGCCAGCGCCCCCCCGACGTGGTCATCGTGGACATCTTCATGCCCCGCAAGGACGGCATCGAGACGATCATCGACCTGCGCGGCCTGGACCCCGCGGCGCACATCCTGGCCATCTCCGGAGGCGGCGAGATCGGCGGCATGGAGTACCTGAGCTACGCCAAGGTCCTCGGCGCGGACCGCGTGCTCTGCAAGCCCTTCCGCCGCGAGGAACTCATCTCGGCCGTGCGCGAGACCGCGGCCGAGCACGGCGCCGCCTGATTCCACCCGGCGCCGCCCAATCCCGCCCGCCCTCGCCCGGTCCCCGGCATCCGGCCGCATCTCCCCGTTCCCGCTCCCCGTTCCATCCCCGCTCTGCGTCCGCTCGTCGCCCGTTGCAGTTCTTCTTCGTTGCGGTTCGCCGCCGCTTGTCGTGGTCCATCGCGGCCAGTCCCGGCCAGTTGCGGCCAGTCGCGGCCTGTCGGGGACGCGTTTTCCGGCGCCCTTGCAGCTTCTTGTCATCCCCCCACGTTCGTGCCACAGAGATGAAGACGCGTTGCGCGCGCAGGAATCCCGCGGCGGGAAGGTCCGGAAAGGACGCCCCGGGAGAACCCTTGAGGAGGAGTCTTTTATGGATACGACGAGGCGGGCCGCGGTGCTTGCGGCCTTCGTCGGCGACTGCCTGGCGCTCGGGCCGCACTGGATATACGACCAGGCGCGCATCGCGCGCGAGTTTCCCGGCCTCTCCGGCCCCGTGGCCCCGCTTGCGGACAGCTACCACAAGGGCAAGGGCAGGGGCGACTTCACCCACTACGGCGATCAGATGCTGGTCCTGCTCGAGTCCGCGGCCGCGAAAGGCGGCTTCGACGCGGCGGACTTCGCGCAGCGCTGGCAGGCGCTCTTCGCCGACGGCTATGCCGGGTACGTGGACGGCGCCACGCGCCGCACCCTGGAGAACCTGAAGGCAGGCTGGCCCGCCGAGGAGGCCGGAAGCACCTCGCAGGACCTGTCCGGGGCCTCGCGCTTCGCACCGCTCCTCGGCTTCGTGACCGACCCCGAGGCCCTGGCCGGGGCGGCACGGCAGCAGGCCGCGCTGACCCACAAGTCCCCCCAGGTGGTGGACGCGGCCGCCTTCCTCGCCCGCGTCGCCTCGCGCGTCCTCGGCGGGCAGGCCGTCCGCCCCGCCGTGGAGGAGGCCGCGAAGCAGGCCGAGGTGCCCGACATCGGCCGTCTGGCCGAGGCGGGCCTGGCCTCGGCCGGGGAGGACTCCCTGGCCGTGATCGAGCGCTTCGGCCAGAACTGCGAATTCCAGAGCGCCTTCCCGAGCGTGGTCCACCTGCTGGCCAGATACGCCGACGACCCGGCCGCGGGGCTCCTCCAGAGCACGCTCGCGGGCGGCGACTCGGCGGCGCGCAACATCGCCGTGGGCTGCGTCCTGGGCGCGGCACACGGCGAGGGCGCGGTGCCCGCGGGCTGGCTCGAGGCCATGAAGGCGGCGCCGCGCATACAGGAGCTGCTGTCGTGAGCACCGAGACGAACATGTGGTCCCGCCTTCCGGCCTGGCTCCTGGGGCGGGCGGCGCAGACCGTGCGCACCTGCCTGGCCCTGTTCAAGGTCATGGTCCCGGTGGTCGTGCTGGTCAAGGTGCTGCAGGTCCTGGACCTCGTCGGCCCCCTGTCCAAGCCCTTCGGCCCGATCATGGGGCTGGTCGGTCTGCCCGCGGTCTTCAGCCTGGCCTGGGTCTCGGCCATGCTCAACAGCATGTACGCCGGGCTCATCGTCTTCGCCCAGCTGGCCCAGAACCAGAGCGTGACCGCGGCCCAGGCCACGGTGCTCGCGACCATGATGCTCGTGGCCCACAACCTGCTCGTGGAGACGGTCGTGGCCAGGGCCTCGGGGCCGCGCGCCTCGGTGCAGCTCGTGCTGCGCCTCGTCGGCGCGCTGGCGCTGGGCGCGCTGCTGAACCGGATCTACCTCGCCACGGGCTGGCTGCAGGGACCGGCGCAGATCATCTTCACCCCGGCCCCGGGCACGGAGAGCCTGCTCGAGTGGGGGGTGAAGGAGCTGCGCACCCTCGGCTTCATCGCCTGCATCATCTTCTTCCTCGTGGTCATGATGGGCATCTTCGAGGCCACCGGCCTGACCGACCGGCTGAACAGGCTGCTCGCGCCGATGCTCAGGCTCTGCGGCATAGGGCCCGCGGCCGCGCCCATCACGGTCATCGGCGTGACCCTCGGGCTGGCCTACGGCGGCGGGCTGATCATCGAGGAGGCGCGCTCGGGGCGGCTTTCGCGGCGCGACGTGGTCTTCGGCCTCTCGCTCATGGCCTTGTCGCACTCGCTGATCGAGGACACCATGCTCATGATCCTGGCCGGGGCGCACCTCTCGGGCATCCTCTGGGGCAGGCTCCTCTTCTCGCTCGCGGTCATCGCCATCCTGGTCAAGGGCTCGAGCTTCCTCTCCGAGGAGACCTTCTCGCGCATCTTCTGGCACGGCCGCCCCGCGGCGCCCACGCCCGCGGGGGCAGAAGCCGAGGGCTGAGATGCGCCTGCTCCTGGCCGACAACGGGGGCGGCTTCAGCCGCAGCCTGGCCCACCTCGCGGCCCAGGTCCTCGACGTCGTGCCCGAGAGCGTGGCCTACGCCGACCTCTCGGCCGAGCGGGCGCGCGACTGCGACCTGCTCTTCATCGCCACCGGGCCTGGACACCCGCGCGACTACCCGGCCTACGCGCCGCTCTTCGCGCAGGGGAATCCCGCGGACGACTCCGCGCGACACGCCGGGCCAGCCATTTTGGGCATCGGGCTCGGCATGCTCATCGTCAACCACTGCCTGGGCGGGGAGACCGCGGCGCTGGCCACGCCCGCGCAGGGCCGGGCCGAGACCGTGGGCTTCGGCCCGGAGCGCCTGCGCGTGGCCCGCTACCAGTCGCTCTACGCCTCGCGCCTCGCGCCCGGGCTCGCGGTCACCGCGGCCACGGACGGCGGCGTGCCCATGGCCGTGCGCCACGAGAGCCTGCCCCTGGCGGGCCTCGCCTTCCAGGTGGAGTCCTTCCTCACCGAGAAGCCCGAGGAGCTTCTGCGCCATGCGCTCGCTGGCCTCCTTCACCCTTGAGCCGGAAGCGGCCCTGGACCTGCTCGCGGCGCTCGACGCCGCGGCCGGGACCGACGCCTTCCTCACGCCGGGCAGGGACGGCCGCGCCCCGCGCATCCTGGCCGGGCTCAAGGCCGAGGCCGAGCTCGTGGCCGACGCGGCCACGGGCCCGCGCGACATGGCCGCCTTCGCCTTTGCCGACGCCCGGCCCGTGCTCGGCTGGCTGGCCTACGAGTGGGGGCTCGCGCGCCACGGCGTGACGAGCGCCAAGACGCGCTCCCTGCCGCTCGGCGCCCTGCGCAAGTACGCCCTCTACCTCTCCTACGACCCGGACGCCCGAAGTCTGGAGCTGCTGCATCCCTCGGCCGCCGGGCCTGCAGGGGAGGAGGGCGGTACCGGGCCTGCAGACGATCTGGTCGACCTCGTGCGCGACCTGCTGGCCGAGGGGCCGCCCAAGGCCCTGACCCGGGCCCCGGTGCGCTTCTCCGGCGCCCTGGCCCAATCCCTGGACCGCACGGCCTACGAGAACGCCGTGCAGCGGGCCGTGGACCACATCCGGGCCTCGGACGTCTCGGAACTGAACCTTTCCATGGAGCTGCGCGCCGAGATCACCTCGGGCGATCCGCTCGGCCTCCTGCGCCTGCTCTTCCGCCGCTACCCGGCGGGCTACTACGCCTGCTTCCGCGCCCCGGGCGGAGAGAGAGAGGGGGGAGGCGCGCAGACCCTGCTCTCGACCTCGCCCGAGCGCTTCCTGCGCGTCAAGGACGGCGAAGTGCTGACCCAGCCCATCAAGGGCACGCTGCACGCGGGGCTGGACCGGGCGCCCAGGGAGCTCGCGGAGACGCTCCTGGCCTCGGACAAGGACGAGGCGGAGCTGGCCATCGCCGTGGACCTCGCGCGCGACGACCTGGCCGCAGTCTGCGGGACGGGCAGCGTGCGCGTGTACGGCCACAAGTCCGTGCTGCAGGTGGACGATCTCCTGCACATGTACTCCAACGTCACCGGCACCCTGCGCGAGGAGTGCGACGTCTTCGACCTCCTGGCCGCCGCCTTCCCGCCCGCCTCGGTCTGCGGCAACCCCCGCCGCCGCTCGCTTCAGATCATAGAGGAGCTCGAGCCGCACAGCCGCGAGGCCTACGGCGGCAGCTTCCTGATGATCCACGGCCCGCGGGACATGGACGCCTCCACGGCAGTGCGCACGGCGCGCTGCGGGGCGAAGAGCCTCGTCTTCCACGCGGGCAGCGCGGTGGTGGCCGAGTCCGAGCCGAGCCGCGAGTACCACGAGACCATGGCCAAGGCGGGCAAGTTCCTGAACCTCCTGCGCGAGCTGGCCTGACCGCCCGCCACGCCGGTGCCCGGGGGCCGTGCGCGGGCGGGGCCTGGCCGCGGCGGTGACGGGGATGATTCCTGGGGATGATTCGTGTTGACAGGCCCGGGCGATTGTCCTTTTGTGGCCCTGCCCGGTCGTTGCGCCGCTTTTTCTGTGGTAACGGTCGGAAGAGAAAGGGAGTTCCGGCTCATGTCGCGTTCCTGGATAAAGAAGAAGAAGGCCCAGTTCGTGCGGGACGTCCTGCGCGACTTCTGCAAGGCCTCCCGCGCCCTGGAGGAGCAGTTCAGGCGCTTCGACCACCACGGCTGGCTGGACTTCGCCGTGCTGCGCGACCTGCTGGGCGAGGAGAGCAACAAGGGGCTTTTGTGGCGCCTCAAGGACACGGCGCACCACGTCTTCCGCTCGGACAAGGACGCGCGGCTGGTGGGCCAGTTCCTGGACTGGTGCGTGGGCTACATCTTCCACGAGACGATCAAGCTCAAGGAGGACGCCTACCAGCAGCAGACCTACGCCCCCTGGTTCCGCGACATGCAGTCCCAGGACCTGCCGCGCGAGGAGTCCGTCATCTGCCAGGAGCTCTACGAGGTCCTGCGCCAGACCTGGCAGAGCATGGAGCGCGAGATCAAGCGCATCCGCTTCATCCTCTACCACTGCCGCCGCCTCTTCCCCATCTACCTGCAGCCGCACCGCGAGAACCCGCTCCTGGCCCGCCTGCTCTTCGAGGAGGCCGAGCTCGTGGCCCAGGTCTTCGGCGACGGCTGCCGCGACCTGCTGCGCGCGGTCTACGGCGAGAGGCAGGACGAGATGTATCTGCTGGCAGCGCAGAGCCTCAGGCGGGGCGGCTGGATGGAAAAGGCGGCCGAGGCCCTGGGGCGTGCGGGAACAGGCGGAGAAGAAAACGATCTTGTATTGCAGGAACGAGAAATTGTTGATACTTGGATAAAACGGTTGAAAGTCTGACCTGGCGAAAGGCACCTCAGATCCATTGTGGAGGAAGGCGACATGAAAAAAATTCTGATGATTCTTCTGGCCGTTGCGTTCGCCGGCGCGGTTGGTTGCGCCAGCAAGCAGCAGAAGGCCGAACCCGTCCCGCAGCCCATGGCCGTGGAAAAGCCTGCACCCGTGCAGCCGGCTCCCAAGCCCGCGCCCACGCCCATGGAGATCTACGAGATGAACTACAAGCAGCTCCCCTCGAGCCACACCGTGGTCAAGGGCGAGTGCCTGTGGCGCATCTCCGAGCAGGCCCAGATCTACAACGACCCCTTCATGTGGCCGTTGATCTACAAGGCCAACCGCGACAAGATCACGAAGAGCCCGAACCTCATCTACCCGGGCCAGGTCTTCTCCATCCCGCGTGACGGCTTCACCCTGGCCGACATCCAGTCCGCCCGCGTGCAGGCCGGCGCCGCCAAGAAGAAGGCCAACCCGGCGGCCACGGCCAACCTGCCCGCCGGCATCCGCCAGGAACTCGGCTACGGCTTCTAGGCCAAGCGCAGGGAAAGATCGTCCAGAGTCAGTACGTCTGACCGCATGTACATGAAAAACGCCCGGGGCAGTGCCCCGGGCGTTTTTTTCTGGCGGCCTGGAAAACCCGAGGCCGCAGCGATTCGGAAGCGCACGGGTACCCTGCCCATCCGTCTTCTTCCGGAAGAAGCGGACGGTCGGCGGAAAAGCCTCGCGGGACGGACCCGGCAGGGCGGAGGGGGCAAAGGGCTTGACCCCGAGGGCAATCCTGGCGACAAGGCCGGAGGCGCGCATCCCCTGCGCGCGGACAAAGCGGCCGGATGCCGACGGCGGCGCGAAGGGCGGCGGCGAAGCGCCCTGTCCGGCCGGAGAACACGGGAGACCGAGAATGCCCCGAGTCTACGAGAAGCGGCGCGCCCTCTTCTGCGCCGCCCTGCTCCTGTTCCTCTGCGCGGCCCTTTTCGGCTGCGGCACCCACAACTACGAAGGGACTCCCGCCTCGTCAGGACGGCGCGGCGGCGAGGTGCCCGTCACCCAGCGTCCCGGCGAGGGCGGCACGGCCGCGCCCAAGGGCACGTTCAGGGCCTACACCCAGGACGGCCGGACCTATCAGCCGCTCTTCTCCTCCGCGGGCTATTCCGAGGAAGGGCTCGCCTCGTGGTACGGCCTGCAGTTCCACGGCAAGAAGACGGCCAACGGCGAATACTACGACATGTACGACGAGACCGCGGCCCACCGCATCCTGCCCATGGGCACCATGCTCAAGGTGGAGAACCTGGACAACGGCCGCTCGACCACGGTGCGCGTCAACGACCGCGGCCCCTTCGTGGACCCGGACCACCGCATCATAGACCTCTCCTTCGCCGCGGCGCGCGACCTGGGCATGGACCGGGCCGGGCTGGCGCACGTGCGCATCAGCTCCATCGGCGCCATCGCGGGCTTCACGGGCACGGACCTGAAGGGCAGCTTCTACGTGCAGGTGGGGGCCTTCACGGTCAAGGCCAACGCGGACCGTCTGGCCGCGAGCATGGTCGGCAGGGGCTACAAGGACACGAAGGTGGAGCAGGCGGACGTGGACGGCAGGACCTTCTGGCGCGTTCAGGCCGGGGTCTTTCCCAGCCTGAACGCCGCAGAGCAGGGCAAGGAGGCACTCCGCGGGGAGTTCCCCCAGGCCTTCGTCATTGCTGCTGATCGTTGAGCTCGGAGCGGAACTTGCGCGAGAGGCGGAAGACGACCACCTTGCGCGGGGACAGGGTGATGGTCTCGCTGGTCTGCGGGTTGCGTCCCTTGCGGGCCTTCTTGTCGTAGGCCTCGAACTTGCCGAAGCCCGAGACGAGAAGGCTGTGGTCCTTCTTGATGGAGAGCTTCATGAGGTCCAGAAGGGTCTCGACGTGGGCCTTGATCTCCGCCCTGTTCATGTCGATCTTCTCGTAGATCTGGTCCACGATGTCGGCCTTGGTCAGGGTCTTGCCGTCGCCGTTGTTGATGCTCATACGAAGAATCCTCCGTTGTGGGTAGAAAGCCCTATGCGACCAGGGCTCGTATCTTCTCCGCCAGGGCGGACATTTCCTGCATGGAGTCGTATTTCCCGCCGGGCCACAGGCGAAGGCCGTCGCCCTCGATGCGCGGGATGACGTGCCAGTGGGTGTGGAACACCACCTGACCCGCGGATTCGTTGCAGTTGAGCATGACATTCATGCCCGTGGCGCCGGTGGCGGCCATGACCGCGCGGCCCACCTTGCCGAAGGCCGTGATCAGATCGGGCCCGAGCGCCGGGTCCACCTCCAGGACGGTGGGGAAGTGGGCCTTGGGGATGATCAGGGCATGCCCCGGGGCCGAGGGCGAGATGTCCAGAAACGATAAAATGTTCTGTGTTTCGTAGATCTTGGCGCAGGGAATCTCCCCCCGCGCGATCTTGCAGAAGATGCATTCGCTGTGGTCCACGTTCACTCCGCTGGCGGCCTTTTCTGGCAGACTGGATAAACAACCAAATTCATTTGGTATATTCACCATGCTTGGTCAATTTGGCAAGACAAGAATTTGAAAATACGGGTTTCCATGTAGGTTTAATTCCTGGTAATTTTTATCCCATATGGACTATGCCCCCTTTTTCCACCCCGCGCCCCCTGTGAAGGGCGCCCCGCTCCTGCCTGTCTTCCTGCCCCATGCGGGCTGTCCGGCCAGGGGAGAGGAGCGCTGCGTCTTCTGCGACCAGCGGATCCAGACGGGGTGCGGGGAAGCCGGTTGCGGCGCCGACGGCGGCGTGGAAGAGCCCGGAGGGGCGGAGCTGGCCGCGGCCCTGGACGCGCTGCGAAGCACCCTCGCGCAGCGGATGGAGCAGGGCGCCCCGCCGGTGGAGGTCGGCTTCTACGGCGGCACCTTCACGGCCCTGCCCGGGGACTGGCCCGAGCGCTTCGTGCGGCTCGCGGCGGGCTTTCGGGAACAGGGGGCGGTGGTCGCGGTGCGCTGCTCCACGCGGCCGGACGCCTGCGCGCCCGGCCTCCTCGCGCGGCTCGCCGGACTCGGCCTGGAAACCGTGGAAGTGGGCGTGCAGAGCTTTTCCGACGAGGCCCTCGCGGCCTGCCGCAGGGGCTACGACGGCGAGACGGCTGTCGCGGGCTGCCGGGCGGTGCGCGCGGCAGGGCTCAGGCTCGGCGTGCATCTCATGCCCGGGCTGCCGTGCGGCAGCCTGCGGGGCTTTTTGTCCGACGCGGCGCGCTGCGTGGAACTTCGCGCGCACAGCGTGCGCCTGCATCCCTGCCTGGCGCTTTCGGGCACCCCGCTCGCCCGCATGCACGCCCGCGGCGCCTTCACGCCCTGGCCGCTGGCAAAGGCCCTGGCCGCCTGCGGAACGGCCGTGGCCCGGCTGTGGGAGGCGGACGTCAGGGTCATCCGCCTCGGGCTCACGCCCGAGCCCGCGCTGCTCGCGGCCATCGCGGCAGGCCCCTGGCACCCGGCCTTCGGGCAGCGGGTGCGCGGCCGGGCGCTCTACCTGCACGTGGCCTCCCGCGTGGCCGCGCACGTGCGCGCGGGGCTCCCCCGGCCGGACACGCTGCTCGTCCCCTCCCGGCATCTCGCGGACGTGATCGGCTGGCGGCGCGAGACCGCGCCGCGCTACGCCGGGCTCGGGCTTTCGGTCCGGGAACACGCGGAAAACTTTTTCTTGTTGGTCCGGGGCTGAACGAGTAGAATTCCTGCGGCCAAAAACCGCAACCTGCGGCCCGCCCAGGGCCGGGACCCGCCCCCATGAGCACCCACGAGACTTCCGTCTGGCCCCACAAGGACCTTCTGGACACCGACCATCTCTCCCTTGCCGACGTGGAGCGCATCTTCGCCGCGGCGCATTCCTTCCAGGAAGTGAACCAGCGGCCCGTGAAGAAGGTTCCCACGCTGCGCGGCAAGAGCGTCGTGCTCTTCTTCGCCGAGCCCTCCACGCGCACCAAGACGTCCTTCGACATGGCGGGCAAGCGGCTCTCGGCCGACACCTTCGCCCTGGCCTCCTCGTCGAGCTCCCTGACCAAGGGCGAATCGCTCAAGGACACGGCGCTCACGCTGCAGGCCATGAATCCCGACGCCATCGTCATCCGCCACCGCGCGAGCGGCGCGGCGCGCTTCCTCTCCGAGCGACTGGAGTGCTCGATCATCAACGCGGGCGACGGCTGGCACGCCCACCCCACCCAGGCCTTGCTCGACGCCTTCACCCTGATCCAGGAGTGGGGGAGCCTCACGGGCAAGAAGGTGCTGATCTTGGGCGACATCTCCCACTCGCGCGTGGCCCGCTCCAACGTGGACCTGCTCACCCGGCTCGGCGCCTCGGTGCGGCTGTGCGGACCGCGCACGCTCATGCCGCCGCACATCTCGGCCTGGCCCGTGGAGGTCCACGACGACCTCATGACCGCGGTGGACGGCGTGGACGCCGTGATGTGCCTGCGGCTTCAGCTCGAGCGCATGCAGGCGGGCCTCCTGCCCGACCTGCGCGAATACGCCCGGACCTACGGCCTGGGCCCCCGCCACCTCGAGCGCGCCGCCGCGGACGTGCGCGTGCTGCACCCCGGCCCCATGAACCGCGGCGTGGAGATCGACTCCGGCCTGGCCGACTCCCTCTCCTCCCTGGTCCTCGACCAGGTGGCCTCGGGCGTGGCCGTGCGCATGGCCCTGCTCTTCCTCTACATGACCCGCAAGGAGGGCGCACAATGAGCGGCGCAAACCTCGTCATCCGCGCCGCGCGCCTGGCCTGCGGCACCAGGAACCGCCCGGCCGACTGCCTGGTGGACTGCCTCGCGGCCGAGGGCCGCATCCTCGACGTGCTGCCCCATGACCCCACGCGCGCCTTCGAGGGCGCCGAGGTCCTGGACGCCTCGGGCAAGATCCTGCTGCCGAGCCTGGTGGACTGCCACACGCACCTGCGCGACCCGGGCCAGGAGTACAAGGAGGACATCCCCTCCGGACTTTCCGCCGCCGCCCACGGCGGCTTCGGCCACGTCATGTGCATGGCCAACACCAAGCCCGTGAACGACGACGCGGCCATCACCGAGGCCATGCTCGACGCGGCCCGGAAGAGCCATCCGGCCGGGCCGTTCCTCCACCCCATCGGCGCGCTCTCCAAGGGGCTTTCCGGCACCGAGCTCGCGCCCATGGCCGACCTCGCGGCCGCGGGCTGCGCGGCCTTCTCCAACGACGGCATGCCCGTGGCATCGGCCGAGTTCTTCCGGCGCGCCGTGGAGTACGCCGCGACCTTCGGCCGCATCGTCATCGACCACTGCGAGGAGCCGACCATGGCCCCGGCCGCGGGCATGAACGAGGGCGCGGTCAGCGCGCGCCTCGGCCTGCGCGGCCAGCCGTGGGTGGCCGAGGCCTCCCAGGTGGCGCGCGACGTGCTCATGGCCGAGTGCCTGGGCCTGCCCATCCATATCGCCCACGTCTCCTGCAAGGCCTCGGTGGACCTCATCGCCTTCGCCAAGGCGCGCGGCGTGGCCGTCACGGCCGAGACCTGCCCGCACTACCTGCTGCTGACCGAGCAGGCCTGCGAGGGCTACGACACCAGGGCCAAGGTCAACCCGCCGCTGCGCACCCTGGCCGACGTGGAGTCCCTCCGCCAGGCCCTGGCCACGGGCATCGTGGACATCCTGGCCACGGACCACGCCCCGCACGCGGACCACGAGAAGGAGGTCGAGTTCGACCTCGCGCCCTGCGGCATCTCCGGCCTGGACACGGCGCTTTCCCTGGTCTGGTCGCTCACGCCCGGCGGCATCCTCACGGAGGAGCGCCTGGTGGACGCCATGAGCCACGCGCCCGGCCGCGTCTTCGGCATCGAGACCAACCGCTTCGCTCCCGGCGACCCGGCGGACATCGTGGTCTTCGACCCCAAGGTGCGCTGGACCGCGTCGCGCGAGACCATGCACTCCAAGAGCTGCAACACGCCCTGGCTGGGCAGCACCCTGGTCGGCCGCGTCAGCGCCCACTTCATGGGCGGCGTGCGCATCGTCTAGGCAGTGCCGGGCCGCCCTGCGGCCGCATTCAGGAAACACAGTGGATCTCACGCAGCAAAGCCTCTTCGACCTCTCCCTGCCCGCCCTGCGCGAGGCAGTGGCGGACCTCGGCGAGCCCGCCTTCCGGGCGGCCCAGGTCTTCCAGTGGATCTGGCAGAAGCGCGTCCGCACCTTTTCGGAGATGTCCAACGTCTCCAAGGCCCTGCGCGGCCGCCTGGAGGAGTCCTTCAGCCTCGCGCGGCCCGAGCCCGCCAAGGTGCTCACGAGCAGCGACGGTACGGTCAAGTTCCTGCTCCGGCTCGCGGACGGCGAGCTCATCGAGACCGTGCTCATCCCGGAGCGGGAGCACTACACGCTCTGCCTGTCCACCCAGGTGGGCTGCGCCATGGCCTGCACCTTCTGCTCCACCGGCACCATGGGCTTTCACCGCAACCTGACGCAGGGCGAGATCCTGGGCCAGGTGCTGGCGGCGCAGGAGCACATCGAGCGGGAAAAGCTGCGCATGACGCTCCGAAACCTCGTGTTCATGGGCATGGGTGAGCCCACGCAGAACCTCGACACCCTGCTCACCGCGCTCGCCACCATGCGCGAGTCGCAGGGGCTGTGCATCGGCCAGCGCCGCGTGACCGTGTCCACCGTGGGGCTGCCCGGCACCCTCGCGCGCCTGGGCACGGCCGAGGCCGCGCTCCTGGCCGTCTCCCTGCACGCGCCCACGCAAGGGCTGCGCGAGAAGATCATGCCCCGGGCCGCGGCGGCCATGCCGCTCGACCGGCTCGTGGCCGAGCTGCGCGACTATCCCCTGAAGCCGCGCGAGCGCGTGACCATCGAGTACATCCTCATCGGCGGGGTCAACGACTCGGAGCGCGAGGCGCGCGACCTGGTGCGCCTGCTCTCAACCTTCAAGTCCAAGGTCAACCTCATCGCCTACAACCCGAGCGAGGGCGGCCCCTACGAGGCCCCGGACCCGGAGCGCGTGCTGGCCTTCGAGTCCCTGCTGCGCGCCAAGGGCGTGACCACCATCCTGCGCCGCTCCAAGGGGCAGGACATCAAGGCCGCCTGCGGCCAGCTGGTCACGGCTCACGCCATGGAGCAGGAGGCGACGGAGAAGGGCGACCCGCAGCCGGACTGACGGAACGGGAAAAGACATCCGAAACGCGAAACGGCCGCGCAGCCCGGAAAGGGGCGCGCGGCCGTTTCGTCGTTCTCGGGACGGAGGTGCGGGTGTCATTCGGCCACTGGCAGGATCAGGAAGAAGACGCTGCCCTGGCCCGGCATGCTCTCCAGGCGCAGCCGGGCCTTCATGCGCTCGGCGAGCCGCTTGGCGATGAACAGTCCCACGCCCGCGCCCGGGCTCTCCTGGGCCTGGGCCAGCTTCTCGAAGCGGCCGTAGACGCGGGGCTGGTCCGCGTGGGCGATGCCCGGGCCGGAGTCGCGCACCGAGACGAGCACGTCGCTGCCGTCGCTCTCCACGCGCACCTCCACGAAGCCGTTGTCCGTGAACTTCACCGCGTTGTCCGCGAGCTTGCGCAGGATCTCGGCCAGCTTGGCGGGGTTGGCCATGACCCGGGGCAGGATGTCGGGCACAATCCAGCGCAGCTCGAGCCCCTTGGCCGCGCTCTTGCCCTCGATCTCGGGGCGGATGCGCTGCATGACCTCCACGAGGAGCGTGGGCGCGAGCTTGAGCGGGGCCACGCCGTCGGACGCGGCCAGCTCGAGGATGTCGTCCACCACGCGGGAGACCTCGAGGAGCGAGCCGAACATGCGTCCGGCCTCGTCCAGGGCCGGGCACGTGCCCTCCTGGATCCCCTCGGCCATGTGCTCGGCCAGGGAGAGCACGTCGTCCAGCGGCCGCTTCAGCTCCTTGGCCACGAGCCCGATGAAGGTGTCCTTCAGATGGTCGGACTCCTCCGCGGCCTTGCGCAGGATCTCCTCCTCCTTGCCGCGGCGCCTGAGGCGCGCGTTCTCCATGGCCCGGCGCAGGCGGATGTCCAGGATGTCGTAGTCCGTGACTGGCTTCTCCACGAAGTCCGCGCCCCCGGCCTTCATGAACTCCACGGCCAGGTGCATGCTGCCCTGGCCCGTGATCATCAGGGCGGGCGGGCCGTCCTCGCCGAACACGGAGCGCATCTTGAGGAAGGTCTCCAGCCCGTCCATGCCGGGGAGCATGAAGTCGAGCAGCACGGCCTCGACCGGCCGCTCGCGCATGAGCTCTATGGCCGAATGTCCGTCCTCGACCTCGCAGACCTCGTAGCCCTTGCGCTGCAGGTTGCGCAGGTGGGCCGCGCGCACGAAGGGGTCGTCGTCCACTATCAGGATGCAGGGCATGAGCAGCTCCTTTGGAGCCCCTCTGGGCTCTTTCCCTCGGACACAGCCCCGCCGGTCGCTGGGCACATTGTCCGATACTCGGAACGCCATTCTACGACCTGGCGAAGCGTCCTGCAATGATAGATGAAAATCGCGCAGGAACTTTTTGACAGAACCCTCTGTCCGCGACATGATCCAGGATCATGGAGGTCTTCCGTATGCCCGCTTGCCGCCCTGCACCGCATCGCGCCGCCTCGGCGGCCGTCCGTCCGAGCGCTTTCACGACCCTTCGGGCCCTCGCCTGCCTGCTGCTCTGCCTCTTCCTGGCCGCGGGCTGCGCCATGCGCCAGACGCCGGAGCAGGCCGCCGAGGCGCGGCAGCAGAAGGAGGACATGGCCACGCTCAAGGCCGCCCAGGAGGACCTGAAGGCCCAGGTGGACGAGCTGCAGAAGAAGGCCGACCGGACCACGGCGCGCATGCACGACCAGCTGAGCGCCCTGCGCGAGCAGGTGAAGCTGCTCGTGGAGACCGTGCGCAAGACCCTGGCCGGGCTCCAGGCCCGCACGGGCGCCGATGCGCAGCGGCTGGGCAAGGAGGCCCAGGAGGTGGCCAGGAAGAACCTTCAGGATCTCCTGCGCCAGACCTCCAAGTTCCTGGACCAGATCAACAAGGAGCTCGAGGACAACCTGTCCAAGGGCCAGGCGCTGCCCGCGGCCCAGACTCCCCAGACCCCCCAGACTCCCGCCAGGGCTCCGGAGCAGCACTAGCCCGAGGGCCTTCGCATCGCGGACGCTCCTGTCCGCTTCTGCCGCGCCTCGCGAGGGTGTGGCAAATCCCTGAAACCATGCTATGGAGGAGGCTCCCTGCGCCCGTCCCCGGCGCGCGGCCGTTTGTCCGCCGTTTCGGGCGCAGCGGGCCCGGACCCGTGGTCCAGGCCTCCGGGAGGGGGTGCAGATCCTGCAACCCGAAAGGAGGACGCCATGCCCGTCGTGAAGGTCATCGAAGTGCTGGCCCAGTCCGAGAAGGGCTGGGAGGACGCCGCCGCCGTCGCGGTGCGCGAGGTCTCAAAGACCGTGCACAACGTCAGGTCCGTCTACGTGGAGGACCTGCATGCCAAGGTCAAGGACGGCCACATCATCCTCTACCGGCTGAACGCCAAGGTCTCCTTCGAGGTCGAGCCCCACGAGGGCCACAAGTGACGAGCGCCGCGCGCGCCCGGGGCCGCTGCCTGGTGGGCACCTCCGGCTGGAGCTATGCGCACTGGCACGGCCCCTTCTATCCCGAGGACCTCGGGCAGGACGGCGAGCTCGGCTACTACGCGCGCCGTTTCCGGAGCGTGGAGGTCAACGCCACCTTCTACCGCCTGCCCGAGGCCCATACCGTGCGCGCCTGGCGCGAGCAGGCCGGGCCGGGCTTCGTCTTCGCCTGCAAGGCCAGCCGCTACGCCACGCACATGAAGAAGCTGAAGGCCCCCGGGCGGAGCACGGGAAAGCTCTTCGCCGTGCTCCGCGAATTCGGCGAGGCGCTCGGCCCCGTGCTCTTCCAGCTCCCGCCGCGCTGGTCCCTGAACCTTCCGCGGCTGCGCGCCTTTCTCGCGGTCCTGCCCGAGGGGCTGCGCTGCGCCTTCGAGCTGCGCGACCGCTCCTGGATCGTCCCGTCCGTGCTCGATCTCCTGGAAAAGGCCGGGGCGGCCTTCTGCATCTACGAGCTGGCGGGCTACCGCTCGCCCCGCGAGGTCACGGCGCCCTTCGTCTACCTTAGGCTGCACGGCCCGGGCGACGCCTACCAGGGCTCCTACGCGGACGAGGAGCTGGCGGACTGGGCCGGGGCCGCGCGCGCCTGGCTCGAGGAGGGGCGCGACGTGTACTGCTATTTCGACAACGACCAGCAGGGCTTCGCCGCGCGCGACGCGGCCAGGCTGCGCGATCTGCTGGCGGACGGTCCGTCCGGGTGAGCCGTGCCGGGCCAGGGAGGATGCGCATGGGCATGTTCATCGACAGGCGCGACGCCGGGCGCAAGCTGGCGCAGGCGCTCGCGCGCTTCAAGGGGACGGCGGGGCTTCTGGTCCTCGGCCTGCCGCGCGGCGGCGTGCCCGTGGCCTACGAGGTGGCCCTGGCGCTCGACGCGCCCCTGGACGTCTTCGTGGTGCGCAAGCTCGGCGTGCCGGGAAACGAGGAGTACGCCATGGGCGCCCTGGCCGGGGGCGGGACCAGGGTGCTCCGCCACGGCATCATCGACGGCCTGAACATCTCCGAGCGCTCGGTGGAGGAGGTCAGCAAGCGGGAATCGGCGGAGCTCGTACGCCGCGAGAAGGCCTATCGCGGAGGGCGCGGCCCCCTTGTGCTGCACGACCGCACCGTGATCCTGGTGGACGACGGCCTGGCCACGGGGTCGACCATGCAGGCCGCGGTCCAGGCCGTGCGCGCGGCAAGGCCCGCTTCCATCGTCGTGGCCGTGCCCGTGGCCCCGCGGGACACCCTGGCGGCGCTCGAGAGGATCGCCGACGAGGTGGTCTGCCTGGCCACGCCCGAGCCCTTCCGCGCCGTGGGGCAGTGGTACGACGACTTCTCCCAGACCGGGGACGGGGAGGTCCGCGATCTGCTGGCACAGGCCGCCGGGGACGAAGCGCCCTAGGTCACGATCCAGATGGCGCACTTGTGGGCGTGGTGGACCACGCGCTTGGACACGCTGCCGAGCAGCAGCTCCTCGCGCGCGCCGCGCCCCTGGCGGCCGAGCACGATGATGTCCGCGCCGAGGCTTTCGCGCTGCGCCAGGATGCACTGCGCGATGGACGGGCAGTCCATCTCCTTGACCTCGACCGTGACCCGCGAGGAGGGCAGCCCCGCGCCGGTCAGTATCCTCTTGTATTCCTCGAGATAGGTCTCGGCCTCACGGCGCTCCTTGCCCATCCACTCAAGGCGGCGCGCCGGGCTGTCGTCGAAATAGTCCGGGTCCGGCTCCGCGATGACGTGCAGCAGGGTGACCATGAACTCGCACGAGCAGACGAGCACGGCGGCCACGTGCTCCACCGCGCGCCGGGAGTTCTCCGAGCCGTCCACCGCGACGAGGATGGACTTGGCCAGGAAGGGGGTGTTGTGGGGCATGGCTTACCTCCCGAGATCCGCGCGCGCCGCCTCGAGGTCGTCGAGCATCTGCCCGGCGTGCTCGTAGGTCAGCGTGGCGCTGTTTGAGAACTGGGTCAGGATGCGGTTCAGGGACTCCGGAATGTAGGGAAAGACCTTGGCCAGGTTGGCCACCCGGTTCTGCCAGACCAGGGAGAGGTCCTCCCAGTAGAGCTTCTCGAAGATCTCCGGCCGGTCGCGCTTGAGCTCCGGCACCAGCACGTCGCCCTTGCCCGCCAGGAAGACGAGCACGTTGCCCAGGCCGAAGACGTCCAGGCTGTAGATGTTCTCGCCGTGCATGAAGTTGTAGTCGAAGTCGATCCAGCGGTACGCGCCCGTGTCGCCGTCCACCAGGATGTGGTCGCGCCGCACGTCGCCGTGCTTCTCGCAGTGCTCGTGCAGCAGGGCGATGGCCCGCGCGCAGTCCACGAAGCCGGAGAAGACCTCCGGGAATATCTCGCGAAAATAGGTCTCGTGGTCGCACTCCAGGGCGAAGATGCGGTCCGGCAGGCTCTTGCCCGGGATGACCTCGAGCACGCGCACCACGTTGCCCGCCGCGTCCGGCAGGGAGATGCCCTGCATGAAGTGCGGGTGGCCGCGCACCAGTTCCAGGATGCGCGCCTCCTTGCGCGGGCTCCTGAAGCACTCGAAGCGGACGCCGCCCACCGTGGCGTCGAAGTGCTCGAAGAAGGCCAGCTTCACGATGCGCCGCTCGCCCGTGGCCAGGTCCGTGGCCCGCTTGACCCAGTACTTGACCTCGTCGTCCAGGCCGAAGCGGCCCTCGCGGGTGTTGTTGCCCATCAGGTAGCGGTGGTCCGCGTCGAGCACCACGGCGTCGCCCGCGTTCACGCGGTAGAAGTCCGTGGTGTCCGTGAGCACCTTGAGCCGGGCCGCGTCCCGCTCCGGATACAGCCGCGCCATGTCCGCCAGCACGAGATCGCGATAGGCGTCCTGCTCCATGCACTTCTCCTTATCGTGCATCATGGCGGCAGCGGTCGCGGGTGTCAACGGCAATCGCTCCCCGCGCGCGGCGATCCGCTGACGTGCGGGAGGGGGGCTGCGCGCCGGGCGCTTCGGCCGCGGCTTGGCAAGCCCGGGCGGACGGGCTAGAAGGCGTGGCAGGAGGCGGCATGAGCGGAAACACTTTCGGCCGGGAATTCCGGCTGACCACGTTCGGCGAATCGCACGGCCGGGGCCTTGGGGGGGTGATCGACGGCTGCCCGGCGGGGATCGCCTTGTCCGAGGCCGACATCCAGGCCGAGCTCGACCGGCGCAAGCCCGGCCAGGGCGGCGCGGCGGCCACGGCGCGCCAGGAGGCCGACCGGGTGGAGATCTGGTCCGGCGTCTTCGAGGGCCTGACCACGGGCACGCCCATCGGCTTCACCATCGCCAACCAGGACCAGCGCTCGCGCGACTACTCGAAGATCAAGGACGTCTTCCGTCCCGGCCACGCGGACCTGACCTTCGACGCCAAGTTCGGCCTGCGCGACTACCGCGGCGGCGGCCGCTCCTCGGGCCGCGAGACCGCGTCGCGCGTGGCGGGCGGGGCAGTGGCCCAGTGCCTGCTGCGCGAGATGGGCGTGGAGGTGCTGGCCTATCCCGTGGAACTCGGCGGCATCGCGGTCAAGCGCATCGACCTGAGAGATTTCCGGGAGCGGCCCTTCTTCAGCCCGGACCTGCAGGCGGCGGACGCCTGGGAGAAGGCCTGCGTCCAGGCGCGGGCCGAGGGCGAGACCCTGGGCGGCGTGGTCGAGGTCGTGGCCCGCGGCGTGCCCGCGGGCTGGGGCGAGCCGGTCTTCGACAAGCTGGACGCCTGCCTGGCCCATGCACTCATGGGCATCGGCGCGGTCAAGGGCGTGGAGATCGGCTCGGGGTTCGCCGCGGCGCGCTCCCGGGGATCCGTGAACAACGACTCCATCACCAGGCAGGGATTTTCCTCCAACAACGCGGGCGGCATCCTGGGCGGCATCTCGTCCGGCCAGGAGATCGTCGTCCGCGCGGCCATCAAGCCCATCCCGTCCATCGCCCGGCCGCAGCGCACGCTGAACCGGCAGGGCGAGGAGGTGGAGATCACGGTGGGCGGCCGCCACGACGTCTGCGCCATCCCGCGCGTGGTGCCGGTGTGCAAGGCCATGGTGCTGCTGGTGCTGGCGGACATGTGGCTGCGCGACCGGAGGCTCGGCGGGGAGTGCCCCAGGAACTGACGCACTGGCTGGTGGCCCGGGCCACGGCAGAGGCCCTGTCCGGCACGGCCTGGGAGGCGCCCCTGGCCGCCCGGCCCGACGTGCTGCTCCTGGGCGGCGTGGCGCACGACGCGCTCTACTACCTGCCGCGCTGGGCGCCCGCCGCCTGCCGCCGCGTGCCCGCGGTCCTGGGCGGGCAGGACGGCCAGGACACCCACGCCGTGCTCAGGCTCGCGGCCGGGCGCTTCCGCGCGAAGCCCGAGCCCTGGTTGCCCGCCTGGCTGGCCGGGCTGGCCACGCACGTCTGCGCGGACGCGACGTTTCACCCCTTCATCTTCTGGGCCACGGGCGACTACCACCATCCCGACCCGGCACTGCGCACGGCCGCGGTACAGCGCCACCGCGCCCTCGAAGCGCTCGTGAGCCTCCATTTCCTGGGCGGGACGAGCGACGGGGGAGGCCCCGGCCTCGCCCGCGCCCGGAGCATGTCCCTCGGCCGCCGGCTGCGCCGCGCGCGCGGCGTGCTGCCCGGGATCATGCGGCGCGGCGGCCTGTGCGAGGCCGCGGGCGTGCCCGAGGAGCTTCGCGTGCCCTGCCAGGCGCGGGCCTGGCGCGTCTTCGCCGGGCTGCAGGCCGCGGGCAGGCTGCCGCTCCTTCCGGAGGCGCTCTATCGCGCGCGGCGCTTCCTGCCGCGCGGCCTGCGCGAGATCCTGGCCCTGTTCTTCATCCCCTCCATGGCCGCGCAGCTGCCCCGGGTGCAGGGCGGACTGGCCTACCGCGACCCGGTCACGGGCGAGGAGCGGCGCGCCGGCCTGGACGGCCTCTTCGCCGCTGCCGTGGGCTCGGCCGCGGAGCTTCTGCGGCGCATGGAGCCCTTTGTCTTCGGCTCCGCCGCCTGGGACCTGCCGCCCGGCCTGCCGCTCGACGGCGGCACGGCAGGGGCGATGCGCCATTTCGCCCACCCGCCCCTGATCGAGTTCTGAGCCCCCGACCGAGACCCTCGACCGCCCTGTGAGAGCCCGCCATGCCGACGCTTCGCTACACCCGCATCCTCGACCTCACGCACCGCATCTCCCCGGACATGCCGCACTGGCCCGGAGACCCGGCCACGCGCTTTCGCCCTGCGGCCGCGATAGCCACGCACGGCTACGGCCTGCGCGAGGCGTGCCTGGGCGAGCATTCCGGCACGCACGTCAACGCGCCGTGCGCCTTCGTGGACGGGGAGGCGACCCTGGACGAGGCCCTGGCCCGGCCGTTCCTTGCGCCCGCCGTGGTCCTGGACTGCCGGGAGGCCTGCGCAGGGGACGCGGACGCGCTCCTGGGCCTCGCGCGCGTCGAGACTTTCGAGGCCGCGCACGGCCCGGTGCCCGCGGGCGCCCTGGTGCTCTTTCGCACCGGCTGGGAGGAGAGGTGGGGCGAGACCGGGGCGGCCAGGGCCGCGTTTCTCGGGCTGGATGGGGCAGGGGGGCTTCACTTCCCGGGAATCTCGGCCGAGGCGGCCGAATTCCTGATGGCGCGGCGGGGCGCCGCGGGCCTGGGCACGGACACCCACGGCCTGGACGGCGGGCAGGCCTCGGACTTCGCGGCCAACCTGGCCGTGGCCCGAGCGGGCGGGCTCGGCCTGGAATGCCTGCGGGGGCTGGACGGGCTGCCGCCCACGGGGGCCGTGCTGCTCGTCGCCGCCCCGCGCCTTGCGGGCGGCACGGGCGCGCCCGCGTGCGTGACGGCCTTCGTGCCCTGAAGGCGCGGCAGGATGAGGTAGGGGAGGGGATGGGCCCGGGCTAGTGTCGCGTCCGTGAAAAAAGTCGATATGCTGCGCAGGAGTCGTACGCGACACGTGAGCAAGCCGAAAACCACGTTTTCGGCGCAGCGATCTTCCGCAAAATACGGCTTTGCGTATTTTGCGGACGTCACACTAGAGC